>SZOV01000076.1 GCA_030263375.1 Deltaproteobacteria bacterium PRO3 | reverse complement strand
TGTAGGGGCGAACCTCGTGTTCGCCCCACGGGCAGGGACGAAGCGGGCGAACACGAGGTTCGCCCCTACAAGAAAATGACGGCAACGACCCCACAACCCTATCCCATCGACGAGGTCCTGCAGAAGAAGCGCTGGAACCTGGCCGACGCCTTCCGCTACTGCGAGCGGCTGGCCCGCAACCACTATGAAAATTTTCCGGTGGGCAGCGTCCTGATCCCGAAGCCGCTTCGGCCCTACGTCTGGGCGATCTACGCCTTCGCGCGCCGGGCCGACGACATCGCCGACGAGGACTTCCCCGAGGCCGAGCGCCTGCCCGCACTGAACGCCTGGCAGGGCCTGCTGGAGAAGTCGGCCTTCGTCCCAGTCAACCACCCGGTCTTCCTCGCGGTGCGCGAGACCCTGCGCAAGTTCCAGATCCCGACCCAGCTCTTGGTCGACCTGGTCACCGCCTTCAAGTGGGACGTCGAGGTCAAGCGCTACCCCGCCTTCAAGGACGTCCTGTACTACTGCCGCCACTCCGCCAACCCGGTCGGCCGACTGGTCTTGCTGCTCTTCGGCTACCGCGACGAGGCCCTGATGCAGCTCTCCGACAAGATCTGCTCGGCCCTGCAGCTGGCAAATTTCTGGCAAGACGTCTCCGTCGACCTGCTGAAGAACCGGATCTACATCCCCTTGGAGGATCTCCAGCGCTTCGAGGTGGCCGAGGCCGAGCTCTTCGAGAAGAAGTTCACCCCGCGTTTCCGCGAGCTGCTGCGCTTCCAGGTGGAGCGCACCGAGGCGATGTTCCGCGAGGGTGCCCCGCTGGTCTACGGCACCAAGGGCCGGCTGCGCCTCGAGTTGAAGTGCACGGTCCTGGGCGGCATGGGCATCCTTCGGAAGGTGCGGCAGCTGGATTTCAACACCCTCGAGACCCGCCCGACCTTCACGAAGGGCGACAAGGCCCGGATCCTCGGCCGGGCGCTCTTCGGCTTCCAGCGGGCGCTGCGCCCGCCGAAGGCCGCGCCGGCAGCCGACGAAGCGCCCACCGAGCCCGAAAAACCCATCACCGTAGCCGCCGACGAGGGCACCCCGCCATGAAGACCCAAGCCTTAGGCGCCGCACCCCTCGCGCCGGCGGACGCCCAGGCCGTCGTCAAGAGCAGCAAGAGCAATTTCGTCCTCTCCTTCCTGGCGCTGCCGCCGGAACAGCGCGAGGGCATCTCGCATTTCTACGCCTTAAGCCGGGTAGTGGACGACGCCGTCGACGAACACGGCCCCGAGGATGCCGAACGCCTGCTGAATTTTTGGCGGGAAGAGATCGCCGCCTGCTATTCCGGGACGCCCACCCATCCCGTGACCCGGGCGATGCAGGGTACGGTCCGCCGCTTCGAGATCCCGCAGCGCTACCTCGAGCTCTTGGTCGAGGGCTGCGAGATGGACCTGCGCAAGAAGCGCTATGAGAATTTTCAAGAGCTCTACGAGTACTGCTACCGGGTCGCGGGCGTGATCGGCCTGGTCTGCATGAAAATCTTCGGCCTGGGCGGAAAAGAAGCGGAAGAGTCGGCGGTGGACCTGGGCCTGGCCCTGCAACTGACGAACATCCTGCGCGACATCAAGGTCGACGCCGGGCTCGGCCGCGTCTATATCCCGCAGGAGGAAATCCGCCGCTTCGGCCTCCAAGAGCGGGATTTGCTGGCCGGAAAAATGCAGCCCAATCTGCTCCCGCTGCTTCAATTCCAGGCCGAGCGCGCCCAGGGTTATTTCGACCGGGCCTTCGCCGCGATGAAGACCCAGCCCCGCAAGCCCCTGATCGCCGCTTGGATCATGGGCAAGACCTATCACCAAATCCTGAAAAAAATCCGCGCCAAGGGCTACGACGTCTTCACCCAGCCCATTAAGCTCTCCAAATGGCAAAAAAGCTGGATCGCCCTCCGGGAGAGATTTTTTTAGAATAAACCCCGGACTAGCTTTTCCCCCCGAGTTTCGACTAAGAACAAGGCGATGCAAGAGGGCACCCCTGCAAAGACCGATGTCCTGATCGTCGGCGGCGGCTTCGCCGGCCTGGCCGCGGCCCTGCGCCTGCAGCGCGCCGGGGCCAAGGTCGGCCTCGTGGAAAAGCGCGCCTTCTTCGGCGGCCGCGCCTATTCCTTCCGGGAGCCGAAGACCGGCGAGACCCTGGACAACGGCCAGCACCTCATGATGGGCTGCTACCACGAGACCCTCGAATTCCTGCGCGACCTGGGCACCCTCGAGCGCCTGGAGATCCAAAAGACCTTGAGCGTCGGCTTCGCCGAGGACGCCCGCCACGTCTACGAGCTCAAGTGTCCCAACCTCCCCGCCCCGCTGCACCTGGCCTGGGGCTTGCTGAGCTACCGCGGCCTCGCCTGGCCGGACAAGAAGGCGATGCTGGCCCTGATGCGGCTCAGCAAAAAGGCTCGAAACGGCCGGGCGGAAGAGCTCGACGAGCTCTCGGTGCGCGAACTGCTCGCTCGGACCGGCCAGACGCAGGACGCGGTGGAAAAATTCTGGGAGCCGGTGGCCCTGGCGACGCTCAACGAATCGCTCGACCTGGCCAGCGCGCGGCTCTTCGTCGAGGTCCTGCGCCGCGGCCTGCTCTCGAAGAAGTCGGATTCCAACCTGGCGATTGCGCGGGTGGGCCTGAGCCAGCTCTACGCCGACCCAATGCGGGATTTCCTCGAGCGCCAAGGCGCGCCACTCGCCTTCAATGCCCAGGCGACCCGCCTAAGTCGCGAAGGCACCCGCTTTCTCGTCGAGACCAACACCGGCGCGCGCCTGAGCGCCGACCGCTTGATCCTCGCCGTACCGCCCAACGCCCTGGCCAAGCTGCTGGCCGCGAGCGAGGCCGAATTTCAGGGCCTTGTGCCCGAGTTAAGCCGCTTCGGCAGCGCGCCGATCGTCTCGATCAACCTTTGGTTCGAGGACTTTCATCCGCGGCAGCGCATGCTGGGACTCGTCAACAGCCCCATCCACTGGGTCTTCGACAAGGCGAAGATCCTGACCGGCGAAAAGAGCTCGCACCTGACGCTGGTGGTCAGCGGTGCCCACTCCCTGGCGCAGGAGAGCAAGGAAAACCTGGTGAAGCTGGCCGTCGCCGAGTTGCTGCGCTTCTTCCCCGGGCTGGAAGGAAAGCGCCTCTTGCATTCGCAGGTGGTCAAGGAGCTCGAGGCCACCTTCAGCGCCCAACGGGGCCTCAACCGTTACCGGCCTGCGACGCGCACGAGGCTGCCCGGCCTCTATCTTGCCGGCGATTGGACCGATACCGGCCTGCCGGCCACCATCGAGAGCGCCGTCTTGAGCGGCCACCGCGCCGCCGCCGAAATTTTGGAGCCCAAAAATGCTTGCTAAACCCATCGCCTTCTTCGACGTCGACAAGACGCTCTGCGACTGCTATACCGGCTTTCCCACCACGATCGAGCTGATGCGCCGCAAGATCGTCAAGAAACGCCGCATCCTGCAGGCGATCTTCTACAACGCCGTCGGCCGCATCTACGTCAACGCCGACGTCCGCCGCATGTACGAGATCGCCATCGCCGACATGGCCGGCACCCACATTGACTACATATTGCAGATCGGAAAAGAGGCCTTCGAAAAATCGGTGAAGCCCAAGATGTACGTCGAGGGCATCGAGGAGATCGAGCGCCTGAAGGGCGAGGGCTTCACCGTCGCCCTGCTCTCCTCCGCGCCCTATATGCTGGTCAAGAACATGGAAAAGTTCCTCAAGATTGAGCACTCCTTCAGCAACGGACCCGAGATCGTCGACGGGATCCTGCAGAAAAAATTCCGCGAGCCGCTCTGCTACAAGGAGGGCAAGGTCCAGGTGGCGAGGCAATTCGCCGAGTCGCAGGGCGTGCCCCTCCAGGATTGCCGCTTCTATTCCGACTCGGTCTCCGACCTCCCGCTCCTCTCGCTCGTCGGCCACCCCCGCGTCGTCAACCCGGACGCCAAGCTGGAAAGGGAGGCCGAGCGCCGCAACTGGCCCATCCTGCGTTTCCAACGCACCCTGGGACGCGCCGCGTTATAGCCAACGATGGACTCCGCGCGGCGCATCGTCCATAATGCCGCCCATGCCTCCTTATCGCGTGATCGCCCTGGGTGACTCCCTCACCTACGGTTACCCCTTCGGCAAGAACATGTCCTGGGTCGAGTACGCCTCGAAGGAGTTGAAGGTGCCGATCCTCAACCAGGGCGTGAACGGCAACACCTTTCGCGAGATGCTGCGACGCCTCACGATCGACGTCTTGGACTTGAAGCCCGAGCTCTGCATCGTGCTGGGCGGGGCCAACGACGTCTACCAGGGCGCAGACCCGAAATTGATCCAATCGAATTTCGCGAAGATCACCGAGCTCCTCCTCGAGAACAAGATCCAGCCGCTGGTCGGCCTGCCGCCGCCGATCGAGGACGAGGTCTTCGAGAAGGAGCTGGCCAAGTTCCGCCGCTGGCTCAAGAGCCACGCCAAGGAGCATGCCCTCAAGACCATCGACTTCTACGCCCCCTTCATCGACCCGAAGAAGAAAAAGCCGATCTCGGCCTGCTACGAGGACGGCATCCACCCCAGCTCGAAGGGCTACCAGGGCATGGCGAAGGCGGCGATCAAGGTGCTGCAGCAGGCCCTGGGGTAAGCCGCACATTTTCGGGTTCGGGTATTCGCGATAATTTATCATATTGAAATGCGCCGCGACTCTGCTACTCCTGGGGCCTAACTGCTATGGCCCGGAAGAAATCCAAAAAGTCCTCGAAGAAATCCCCCCAACTCTGGCAGTGGGTGCTCGTCGCCGGCGCGGCATTCCTGCTGTATCAGGGGTTGCAGCATTACTTGAACCCGGAAAAAAAGATCCCCGACAAGAAGGCCGCGGCGGTGAAGGCCAAGGTCGAAAAGGAAAAGCCGGCGCCGTCCAAGCCTGCGGCCACGGCGCCCACGCCGGCCCCGACGCCGGCGGCGAGTCCCGTGCCCACCGGAGGGCCGGTGCCCAAATGGAGCTTCGAGAACGCCGCGCGCTTTCTCCCGGCCGGCGCCTATCCCGACAACTACACGGCCATCCCGCTGGGCGACGCGCCCTCGGGGCTCTTGGCCTACGCCAAGGAAATCCCCGGGAAGAAGCCCGGCCCCCAGGGTCTGACCAACACGCAGCCGGGACTGCGCGCCCTGCGCTGGGACGGCCAGAAGTACCAAGTTCAAGACCTCGACTTCGAGGCCCTTAAGCCCGCGCTGGGCGGGCTCAAGCCGGTGGGGCCGCCCCAGACCGAGCGCAAGGCCTGGATCGCGAACGGCGCCTCCGTCTTCGGCACCAAGCTCTTCCTCACCGACGAGACCCGCTTCGTCTCGGGCTTCATCGTCGTCGACGCCGGGGGGCCGCACTGGGCGCCGCTGCAGGGCGAGGACGGCAAGACGGGCCCCGCCGCCTTCCTGCAAGGCACCACCGCCGCAACCACGCGCAAGGTCTATAAACGCGACCTCGGCGGCAAGCCGACGATCGTGGTCGAAAAGGGCTCGCTGGACTTGAGCCGCCCGGAGGCGGGATACCAATGGAAGGTCGAGGCCTATGCCTGGAATGGGAAGGCCTTTGTCTTCGACAAGGCGGTCTCGGCCAAGCTGACTCAAGAGAAGAAAAACGAGATGTAGGGGGCGGGCCCCTACCCTTATGCCCACCGCCATTCAAATTTCCAACCTCCACAAACGCTACGGCGCCACCGCCGCGTTGCAAGGCGTCGACCTCGAGGTCCCCGCGGGCCAGTTCTTCGGCCTGCTGGGCCCCAACGGCGCCGGCAAGACCACGCTGATCAGCGCCATCGTCGGCCTGGTGCGGCCCAGCGCGGGCGAGGCGCGCGTCTTCGGCCACTCGGTGAGCGAAGAGCCGCGCGCCGCCAAGCGCTTCATCGGCTTCTCGCCGCAGGAGATCAATACCGACCGCTTCTTCAACCTGCGGCGCACCCTCGAGTTCCAGGGCGGCTTCCACGGCCTCCCCCGCCGCGAGGCCAAGCGCCTGGCCGGGGAATTGCTCGAGCAATTCGGCCTGGCGGAAAAGGCCAAGCTGCAATTCTACAAGCTGAGCGGCGGGATGCAGAAGCGCCTGATGATCGCGCGGGCCCTGATGAGCCGGCCCAAGCTCCTGATCCTCGACGAGCCCACCGCCGGCGTCGACGTCGAGCAGCGCCACGAGCTGTGGAAATACCTCCGCGACTTAAACAAGAACGGCACGACCATCCTGCTCACCACCCACTACATCGACGAGGCCGAGGCCCTCTGCGAGCGCATCGGGATCATCGACCACGGCCGCGTCATCGAGCTGGGCACGCCTAAGGACCTGATCGAGAAATACTGCGACTCCGAGGTCGAGATCGCCGTCGAAGGCGAGATGACGCCCGGCGAGTTCGCCGACCTTCCCGGGACCTCCGTCGCCGGAAACCGGGTGCGCAGCCAAGCCAAGCGGATCGGCGTCGCCGCCGAGGCCCTGCTGGCGCGCATCCTCGCCAAGCCGGGCCGCCGCGTCGCGGACATCACCGTCAAGAAGGGCGACCTCGAGGAGGTCTTCCTCCGCCTCACCGGCAAGACCCTGCGCGAATCCGAAGAATCGAAGAACGGAGGCGCCGCCGCATGAAGAGCCGCATCGCCTTCGCCACCCTGATCCTGCGCGAGTGCTATCGCTTCGCGCGCCTCTCCGGCCAGACCATCGCGCCGCCCATCGTCTCGACCCTGCTCTTCATCCTGATCTTCGGCTACTCGCTGGGCTCACGGATCAAGCAGATCGGGGGCTTCGACTACGTCCTCTTCATCCTGCCCGGCTTGGCGGCCATGGGGGTGGTCAACAACGCCTACGCCAACAGCTCGACCAGCCTCTTCATGGCGCGGATGGACCGCTCGATCGAGAACATGGTCGCCTGCCCCCTCTCGCCCTTGCAGCTGGTCAGCGCCTTCGTGATCGGCGGCCTGATGCGCGGCCTCGTCGTCGGCCTGCTCACCCTCGCGGTCGGCATCCCCACCGTCGGCCTCGAGGTGCACCACTGGCCGCATACGGTCCTGGTCATCGCCTTGAGTTCAGTCCTCTTCTCCAGCCTGGGGATCCTGTCGGCGCTCTGGGCCGAAGGCTGGGACCAGATCGCGACCTTCACCACCTTCTTCATCACGCCCTTCATCTACCTGGGCGGGGTCTTCTACTCGATCCACATGCTGCCGGCCTTTTGGCAGAAGGCGAGCCTCTTCAACCCCATCTTTTACCTGGTCGACGCCACCCGCTGGGCGGTCCTGGGGCATTCGGACATCCCCTATTGGTACTCCCTAGCCTTCCTCGCCGGGACCGCCCTGTCGAGCTACGGGCTCTGCGTTTATCTCTTTAAAAAGGGATACAAACTGCTACGTTAGGCCGGGGGGCAACCTAAAACCCCACTGTTTCCGATAAGGAAATAGAGGTATGCTGCCGCTATGACGGTCAAGGTCGAGACCAATCTAAGCAAATTGCCCACCTGGCTGAAGACCAGCAGCGCCCCCGCGGCGCCGCAAAGCCAGGCCGAAGGCGCCCAGCGCAAGACCCTGGGCGAGACGCCGCCCATCGTCGCGCGCCTGGTCGACCACCCCGACCTAAGCCCGCTCTTCGCCCACTACGGGGCCATCCAGAAGGCGCGGCGCAAGCTACGGCTGCTCAGCGGCAAGGACGGCAAGGTGGTGTTGGCCAAGAACACCGTCGGCGCCGCCGACAACAAGGGCAACGTTTATCTGGGCGTGGAATTTTTGCAGGAGCACGGCGGCAACGACGCCCTGCTCAGCGCCGTGATGGCCCACGAGTGGGGCCACCTGATCAGCAACACCTCGAAGCACGGCAACCTCGACCACTTGAGCTGGGACGAGATCTTCAAGCTGCGCCGCGAGGAAGAGGCCGCCGCCGACGTCTTCTGCGGCCGCATGCTGGCGATGATGGGCTACTCGCCGGACGCGATCATTCAATTCCTGCTGCGCGCCGAGAAGGGCAACGACACGCTGAAATACTACGCGGCCCCGATCCGCGGCGCGATCATCCAGGAGGCCCACCGCCTGCACGCACAGCGCGACGAGCTGACGCGCCGGCTCTTCAACAAGAGCATTTATCCGAATCCTTATACTTCTCGGATTATTTTGGCGGATGAGTGACGGCTTTCTGCGGAGATTTTCTTAAGATACCTTTTCAATGCATTAGAAACCCATTCTCCTAGATCGTATCCGTTCCGCTTGCAGTAAAGCTCCACCAACTTCTTCAAACGGGCATCAATTTTAACTCTCAAGGCTATACGATGGGTCATAATGCATATTGACATGCATAAAGAACGATGGATAGAGTTTTCTAGGAGACAATCTAATGCGAACCACCCTTGACCTGCCGCAAAAATTACTGGAGGAGGCTCGAAAAACCTCTGGGGCCTCGAGTAAAACCCAGGCCATCATCATGGCCCTGCAAGAGATGATTCAGCGCAAGAAGAGTCGAGGCGTCCTCAAATTAAAAGGCACCTTGCGGCAACCCTTTGATTACAAAACCCTGCGCAGAAAACGCTGATGATGCATTTGGTCGACACCTCCGTTTGGGTGGACTTTCTGAGAGGCGTCTCGAACGAAAAGGTCCGTCACCTCGAGGCTTTGATCGAAGAAGGGGATGCTTGCATAAACCCCGTGATTTTTGCGGAACTCTGTTTCGGCGCGAGAGGTCAGACCCAATATATCAGCTACCAGCGACGATTCTTGGACCTGCCTTTTCTTGAAGTTCCGGAAAATTGGCATCTTCATGCGGCGCAGATGGGACATCTGCTTCGCGATAACGGGTACCGCCCTTTTTTGGCGGATATCCTCATTGCGTTGACCGCCCTTCACCACGGCGTCCCACTGTTAACAAAAGATAAAGATTTCAATATTTTCCATCGATTTTTCGACCTGCAGCTCGCCTAAATCAGAACACTTGCTTCTTTCCAAAACCCCTGATAGGCAGGCGGCCCCTATGAAATTAAAGAAATTTTTGCCTCTCCTCCTCGCCGCGGCCTTAGGCCTCGGCGCCTCCGCCTGCGGGTTCAAAAAAGTCGCCACCAAGGCCAGCGCGCAGATCTTCTACGACGCCACCCCCTCCATCGACCGCGAGGACGACGTCGAGTTGGCCGAGCAGGCCAGCCTGGGCTTCCTCAAGATGCTCGAAGGCTTCTACCTGCAAAACCCCAAGGACAAGCAGGTCCTGCTCCTCCTGACCAAGGCCTATTCGGCCTACGCCTTCGGCTTCACCGAAAACGAGATCCTGGCCAACAAGGGCGGCAATCAAGCCGACTACGATCGGGCCATGGCCCGCGCCAAGCGCTTCTACACCCGCGCCCGCGACTACGGCATCCAGTTGCTCTCGCTCAAGCCCGCCTTCGCCAAGTCCCAGGAAGGGACGCTCGACGAATTTCAAAAATCCCTCAAAAAATTCGGCCCCGGCGACCTCGAAGAGCTGTTCTGGGCCGGCTTCGCTTGGGGCAACTATGTGAATTTCAACAAAGACTCCACCGATGCCGTCGCCGAAGTGCCGCGCATCGAGGCCATCTTCAACCGCATCCTCGAGCTCGACGAGACCTACTACTTTGGTGGACCGCATCTCTTCTTCGGCGCGTTCTACGGGAGCCGTCCCAAGTTGTTGGGCGGGGACCCGGAGAAATCCAAGATGCACTTCGACAAGGCGATCGCGATCACCCAGGGCAAGGCCCTGATGGGCGCGGTCAACAAGGCCCTCTACTACGCCGTGCAGGTCCAGGACGCCGCGCTCTACACCAGCCTTTTGGGCGAGGTGGTCGCGGCCGACGCCGCGGCGCTGCCCGAGCAGCGCCTCTCCAACGAGCTCGCCAAGCGGCGCGCCAAGATCTTGCTCGAGAAAAAATCTTTGTTTTTCACTCAGGCCAATTCCGGCAAATCCAAAAGGAAAAAATAAACGACGGGTTCCACCCGCGGATTCCCATACGAGGAGGAAATAATGCGTCCGTATTTACGTTCCCTTGCCCTAGCCTGCTTCGGCGCGGCGTCGATCGCCGCGAGCGCCCAGGCCGCCGACTACGAAATCAAGCTCTCCGTCCTGGCCCCCGAAGGCTCCACCTGGGTCAAAGAGATGGAGGCCATGAATCAAGAATTGCAGGCCAAGAGCGGCGGGAAGCTCGCCCTCAAGATCTACGCCGGCGGCGTCAGCGGCGACGAGCGGGACGTGCTGCGCAAGATGCGCATCGGCCAAGTGCACGCGGCAGCCTTCACCGGCGTGGGCTTGGGCCAGATCGTCCCCTCGGTGCGCATCCTCGAGCTGCCCATGCTGTTCCGCAACTACCAAGAGGTCGACTACGTGAAGGGCAAGCTGCAGCCCGAATTCGACAAGCAGTTCGACGCCAACGGCTTCGTCCTGCTGGGTTGGGCCGAGGCGGGATTCGTCAATATCTTCAGCAACAAGCCCATCGCCAATAAAGAGGACATGAAGGGCGTCAAGATGTGGGCCTGGGAGGGCGACCCTCTGGTCAAGGCCATGTACGAGACCCTGGGCATCGTCCCGATCCCCCTGGCCCTGCCCGACGTCCTCACCTCGCTGCAGACCAACCTGATCGACGGCGTTTACGGCCCTCCCTTGGGCGTCATCGCCCTGCAATGGTTCACCAAGGTCAAGTACATGACCGAGGCCAACCTGGCCAATTCCACCGGGGCCCTCTTGATCAGCAAGGCCCAATTCGCCAAGCTGCCGCCCGACCTCCAGACCCTCTTGAAGGAGACCGGGGCCAAGTACGGGGCCCAACTGGTCCAGAAGATCCGCGCCGAAAACACCTCGGCCATTGCCACCTTGAAGAAAAACGGCATCCAGATGGTCGCCGTCGACCCCAAGGCCAAGGAAGAGATGATCCAGCTCTCCGAGGCCGTCTACCCCAAGCTGGCCGGCAACCTCTACCCCGCCGCCCTGCTGCAGCGGGTGAAGGGCTATATCGCCGAGGTCCGCAAATAGCCAAAGGTCCTCGCGCCTTCGTTTTGCAAAAAACCCGGCAAATGCCGGGTTTTTTGTTGGAAAATGGTTGCAAGGGCTGTGGACAACGAGTAGGAGCCTCAGGCATTCCGGAACGCCTATGAAGCCCCTCAAAACCTTAAGCGCCTGGCTGGAAAAGTTCGAAGGCATCCTGCTCTCGCTCGCGCTGCTCTTCATGATCGGGCTCGGCTTCCTGCAGGTGATCCTGCGCAATTTCTGGGACACCGGCATCGAGTGGGGCGACCCCATCGTCCGCGCGATGGTGATCTGGGTGGGCTTCATCGGCGCCTCCATCGCCACCCATCAGAAGAGCCACATCCAGCTCGACCTGGTCTCGAAATTCCTCCCCGAAAAGGCCAAGAAGTTCGCCGGCATCATCGCCCACTTCGGTTCCGCCGCGGTCTGCCTGCTCTTGGCCGACGCGGCTTATAAGTTCCTGGTAATGGAGCGCGAATCCCAGACGCTGCTGATCGAAGGCGTCCCCAATTGGATCGTCATCGTGATCATCCCGGTCAGCTTCCTCATCATGACGGCGCGCTTCTTCATCCACGGCTTGGACGACGTGGTGCGGCTTTTCAAGCCCGAAAAGGAGGGCGCGGCATGAGCCCGGCCTTCGCCATCGTCCTGGTCACCCTGGCCGGGGCCCCGCTCTTCGTCATCTTCGGAGCCATCGCCCTCTCGGCCTTCCACTCCGCCGGCCTCGACTCCGCCGCGGTCGTCATCGAGATGAACCGCATGACCTCGGCGCCCATCCTGGCCGCGATCCCGATGTTCACCTTCGCGGGCTACCTGATGGCGGAAAGCAAGACCCCCGAGCGTCTGGTCAAGCTCACCAAGGCCCTGTTCGGCTGGATGCCGGGCGGCCTCGCCCTGGTCACGCTGGCGGCCTGCGCCTTCTTCACCGCCTTCACCGGGGCCTCGGGCGTCACGATCATCGCGCTGGGCGGACTGCTCTATCCGATCCTCATCAAAGAGGGTTATGACGAGAAGTACAGCCTGGGCCTGGTCACCACCTGCGGCTCTCTGGGCCTACTGTTCCCGCCCTCGCTGCCGATCATCCTCTACGGGCTGGTCAGCGGCGTCAGCATCGACCAGCTCTTCATCGCCGGCATCCTGCCCGGGATTCTGCTGATGCTCATCCTCGGCAGCCACGCGATCCGCGCGGGGGTGAAATCGAAGGCGCCGCGCACCCCCTTCAACTTCCGCGAGCTGCTCTCGGCCTTCAAGGGCGCCTTCTGGGAGCTGCCGCTGCCGGTCATTATCTTGGTGGGGATCTACGGCGGCTACGTCACCGCCGGCGAGGCGGCGGCGGTCACGGCCTTCTACATCTTCGTCGTCGAGGTCTTCATCTACCGCGACCTCTCCCTGACCCGCGACATCCCGCGCATCGCCAAAGAGAGCATGGTGCTCGTGGGCTCGATCCTGGTCATCCTCGCCGTCGCGATGGGTTTCACCAGCTACCTGATCGATGAGCAGGTCCCGAACAAGATCTTCCAGTTCATCCAGGGCTACGTCGACAACAAGTGGATGTTCCTGATCGCGCTGAACATTTTCCTATTGATCGTCGGCTGCCTGATGGACATCTTTTCGGCGATCATCGTGGTGGTTCCGCTGATCCTGCCCATCGCCAAGCAATTCAACGTCGATCCGCTGCACCTGGCGATCATCTTCCTGACCAACCTCGAGATCGGCTACCTGACGCCGCCCGTCGGCATCAACCTCTTCATCTCGAGCATCCGTTTCAAGAAGAACGTCACCTACCTCTACAAGATCGCCCTGCCCTTTCTGGCGCTGTTGATCGCGGCCCTGCTGGTCATCACGTATTGGCCCGATCTCAGCTTGTATCTCGTCCGTCAATTCGGAGTAAGATAAGGCCCATGCTCAAAGACGACCTGATCGAGCGCTCGCGGGAAGTGAAACGGGTGCTCTGGATCACCCTCCTGCTCAACCTGATGGTCTGCGGCCTGAAGCTGGGCTACGGCTACGCGACGCACACCTTGAGCATGGTCGCCGACGGCTACCACTCGCTGCTGGATTCCACCTCCAATATCGTCGGCCTGGTCGCCCTGGTCTTCGCCTCGCGTCCCGCCGACTCCGGGCACCCCTACGGCCATCGCAAGGTCGAGGCCTTGGGCGCCATGTTCATCTCGGCCATGCTGTTCTGGGCCTGCTACGAGATCGCCTCCAGCGCCTGGGCGCGCCTCCACGACCGCCAAAACCCCGAGGTCACGGTCTACAGCTTCGTGATCATGGTCGGCACGATGGCGGTCAATGCCTGGGTGAGCCGCTACGAGCACCGCCGCGGCCACGAGCTGCACAGCCAAATCTTGACGGCGGACTCGGCGCACACTCGCAGCGACGTCCTCGCCTCGCTGTCGGTGATCGTCGCCCTGGTCGGCATCAAGTTCAAAATTCCCTGGGTGGACCTGGCCGCGGCGGGCCTGATCGCCGTCTTCGTCGGCTACAGCGGCTACAAGATCGTCCTGGAGAGCCTCAACACCCTGATGGACTCGGCCCAGCTGGACCCGCGCGAGGTGGTGAAGATCGCCATGCAGGTCGAGGGTATCGACAAGTGTCACAGCATCCGCACCCGCGGCAACCCGGCGGCGATCTACATGGACCTCAACATCCACGTGGCGCCGCAGCTCAGCACCCAGGAGGCCCATCGCCTCACGCATCGGGTGATCGCCAAGATCAAGGAAGAAATTCCGGAAGTGGTCGACGTGGTCGTGCACACCGAGCCGTCGAGCCCGCATGAGGATTAGTCAGGGATGGAAGAGCGCCACTCCGGCAAGCTTGGCCTCCCGCAGCATGGCTTGGTCTCGAGTCGCCAAGGGATAACCGCGATCCATGGCCAGATAAAGATAGGCCGTGTCGTAAGGCGTCATGCGGTGGCTTTTGGACATCCACAGCAATAATTCGGAGCTTTGCAATTCAGGCTTTTCGACAACGGTAATGGGCAGGCTTCGAAGGCGTTTGTAAAAGTCCGAAGATTCTTGTCGACTGAGTTTTTTCCGGTCCTCGTTAAGCCGTAAAATATTGGCGACCTCGTACAGCCATATTCCCGGGACAATCGCCTGCCATTCTTCGAAACTCTTGAGTACCTCGCGGCAATAATCGTCGTTTTGGGTGGTCAACACCCAGGCCATTGTCACCGAGCAATCCAAGACGAAGGTCTTCACCGACGACCCGTCTCCCTCATTTTTCGCAATTCTTTTGGACTGACTTTTACGTTCACCCGCTTTTTTAACTCGATCAGCCCCTCGATCGCCTCCTTGATCGAAAGCTTATTTTCTTTTTGAACGGGGGAAAGCGTTGCGACGGGTGTCCCGTGACGGGTGATGGTGATCACTTCTCCCTTGGAGACTCGCTCCAGGAGCTTGGGAAGGTGGGTCTTGGCCTCATAAACACCAATTTCCATGAAATGGTTCCCATAAATTATGGTCTGATGCTAGTCTAAATAAGGCCTTTACCTCTGTCAACCGCAATCCCGCAACCCTTCCACCCACCCGCCGATAATAAGGCACACGCACGGGCGGCACCCTAAGCGGAGCCGCTCCATGTCCGATATCGATATCTCCCTCCTTCACCGCCTCGTCCAAAGCGCCCTCGCCGGCAACGCCGAACTCCAGGCCGTCACGCTGCCGCTCATGGCCGCTGCCGATTCGGACGGACAGCCCAACGAAGAAGACCTGGTCCTAAGCGACGCCGAAATCAGCCGCTATATCAGCGGGCTGCGCGAGGAGAGCCGCAGCAACCTAAGCGTCCTCACCCGCAACCGCGACGAGCTGGCCGGAACCCTCAGTGCCGCCCGCACCCGACTGACAGGGGCCGGCGCCTCCGAAACCGTCTTGCAATATCTCGAGCTGGCCGCCTCGCAGGACGGGGACGTGGAAAACTTGAGTGCCGAAGAGATCGAGATGCTGGTCAACGAGCTCACCCAGGCGGACGAGCAGGCCGGACAGCTCAACGCCGAGACCTTGATCGCCGAGGTCAACACGCTGCTGGGCCACCTGCGCGCCATGGAGGCCGATATCCCGGAGGCCTTCCTGCCCACCGACGGGGCCGCCCGCCGCGCCCCCATCGACACCAGCACCGCGATGTCCCGCTTCTTTTCCATCACGGACATCACCAGCGCCGTCAGGATGTTCAGCGCCGCGATCAACTGAATCAGGCTGATCGTGATCACCGACACCCGCTTCTCCAGTTCCAGCGCCCCCAGCATCTGCCGGTTCTGCTCCATCCAGTGCGTCGCTCCCAGCGCCTCGCCCCCCACCTTCTCCGCCTCCGCCGCAATCGCCGGCGCCGCCCGCAAATCCCGGATACGCATCTCCAGCGCATTCACCACGTCGCCCGTCTGAAACAGCGCCTGCGCCGCCTCCAGCGACACGAACGCAAAGTGATTGTCCAGATCGTAAAACCCGCTCTCAAACAAGCCCACCACCCGGTATCGCACCTGCAAGGCCCGCGGCCCGAACGGCGTCATCTCGCCCTGCGGGCTCACCAGCGTCACCCACGAATTCAGCAGCATCCCCGTCCGCCGCGCCAGTTGCGTCCCCAGCAGAATCGTTCGCGGCTCTTTGAGCGCCTCGATCGACCCCTCCCTCAAGAACCCCTTCATCATCCCCATCCGCTCCAGCGGTACCCCCTTCAAAGTGCTCTCCGACGACTGCAGCGGCCCGCTCAGCAGCACCTTCCCATACAACGCCGGCGACGCCTGCTCCACCCCCTCCAACCTCTCCAGTC
>SZOV01000075.1 GCA_030263375.1 Deltaproteobacteria bacterium PRO3 | reverse complement strand
CGAGGGTCAGCCCGAGACCTCGCGCATCGACCTAGGCCTGGCCTCGGTGGTGCTGAAGAACTTGGGTGGCAAGCCGGCCTTGGACTGCTCGGCGG
The DNA here is from genome assembly GCA_030263375.1 of Deltaproteobacteria bacterium PRO3. Classification (NCBI taxonomy): domain Bacteria; class Deltaproteobacteria; species Deltaproteobacteria bacterium PRO3. The sequence continues at coordinate 15,833 of SZOV01000075.1, read as the reverse complement.
CGGAGTTTCGCGGCGCGGTCTCGAAGCAGGTCACCATCAAGAACGTCGGCAGCGGCGAGCGCGTCCTCAAGTTCACCCAGCCTGTGGACCTGGACGAGGATCCCAAGACGGCGCTCTGCACCGGCAGCGGCGAATTCGTCCGCGGCTCGATCTCGACGCAGGACGGTGCGACCTGCAGCAAGGTACGGGTGGGCGGCCGGGACTTTCCCTTCGGCGAGTGCGTCCTGCCGCGTGAGGGGAGCGCGGTCTCCTTCCCCATTATGTATGTTCCCTTCAATTACGTCGAGCCCGCGCCCGGCGAGGATCCGCCCCAGGATACGGCGGAATTTTTGCTGGATTTCGGCGCCGACAAACCCTTTCGGATCGCCTTGAGCGGACGCACCATCCCGGACATCCGCGACGTCCTCGGCGTTTCGAAGGTCAACAACGGCACGATCTCGCCGCGTGAGGTGAAGAACAAGGGCAACCTCAAGATCGCCCTGGAAAGCGCCGCCGCGTTGCCCTTCACGCAGAAGATGGTCCTGAAGAACTCCGGAACCGACGCCTGGGAAGAGGTGCACTTCACCTTCGGTGACGGCTCGGCCTTCTCCGCCGTCCCCGCCACCGAGAACCGCCTGCCCGCGGCCGGCGAGGGCGGGCCGGGTCTGATGAATTTCGATTTGGTCTTCAATCCGGGCGCGGCGACCGTCGTCAACGACAGCGTCGAAATTCACATGGTCAAAGTGGGGAGCCGCACCGAGGCGAACCCGATCGGCATCGAGGCGCGGATGAAATTCAACCTGCTGGGGACCGTCGGCATCCCCAAATTGACCGGGAACGTCCTGCTGCAATTCGATTTCCTGACGGCATTGATCGACCACTCGGTCATTGAGGACCCTCTCGAGACCATCGACTACCGGCAGCAGCCGGAGCTGGCCCCGGAGCCGCTGCGCCTGCGTTTCAGCGACGCCGAAGACCCCGCCTTCCAAAACATCGAGCTCGACGCGGAGGTGGTGGACATTCTCGACCCGGGCCTAAGCCTCGCCGACCGCATCAAGGTGCTGCGCATCTTCACCTCGCGGGCCAGCGTCGGCATCGACGGTCAGCGTCTGGGCGCCGGCGACGGCTCCGACAAGTGCCGCGAGCCGGAGAGCCTGCTGGGGCCCTACCGCAACGGCGACTGTTCGTATTTCTACCACAACATCCTGTCCAGCGAGACGGGCCTCTACGATTCCGAATCCGGGCATTTCACGCTGCCCGGCATCGTCCTGCGCATGCAGAATCCCTACCACGCCGATATCCTGGGGCGTTGGCCCGCGAGCAATCCCGGCGGCAATCCGGATTACGTGATGGACACGACCTTGTCCCTGGCCTTCACGACCCATCTCTTGGACCGGCGCTCACTCGAGGAGGGAGGACGCGACCTCCTCTTGGTGCCGGACGGGCGGGTCTCCGAAACCGAATTGCTGTTGAAGGACAAGCGCCACGGGCCGGAATGTCCCGCCGGTTATCTCGATGACGTCAAGCCGCGGTTTCACTGTTACCTCTCCGCGGGGGACCGTTATCTGCAGGGTTACGAGGCGACGCTCAGGGCGGGACAGACGAAATATCACGACGTGGTATTGGTCGGCGCGGCCCAGTTTCCGCCGGGCGGGCCGGGGACCAGCAACCCGGACCTGCCGTGGTTCCTCGGGGATTCGGGCGGCAGCCGCATCTACATCGCCATCCAAGGTCGGATGTACCGCGAGGACTGAAACCGCTCAGTGGGCCAGATCCACCATGAAGCCGACGATCAGCGACGCCGGATTGACGGTTAGGGCGCGGTTGGGCGCCGTGTCGCCCGTCACCGTGTTGGCCGAGTCCCAAAAGCCGATCTGCGTGCGGCTCTGTTGCACGTAAAGCACGTTTTCCACGAACATTGTCTGCCCCATGTCGAGCGTCAAACCGGTGGCGTCGCCTTCCAGGCTGCGGTCCGTGGGCACGGCGACGGAGCCGTTCAAGGTGGAGACCGAATTGAAGATTTCCACCGAGGGGTTGAAACGCTCACCTACGTAGAGGAAGTCGTTGGGGACGTTCATCGTGAGGGAGCTGACGAACACGAAGGGTTGGGTGTCGTCCGTGATGGTCGCGTCGGCCGGAGGGTTGTTGACCCCCAAGGTCGAGGCATTGTCGTAGGCTTGGACCGAAGAGGTGCCGGGATCTCCGACGTAAAGCCTGTCTCGTTGAGTATCGACGAAGACCGCGCTGGGCGGGTATCCAAGTCCGATGCGCCGGTTGGGCGCGGTGCCGTTGGGGGCGGTGCTGATGTCGTCCCAGACCCGGATCGAGAAGTCGGTGAGGTCCGCGCCGTAAAGACTGTCGTTTTCGACGTCGTAATAGAGGGAAATCAGCCGATCGACCCCGGTGTAGGTGCGGCGCGGTTCGATGTCGCCGTCCGCCTCGGAGCCGGGTATGAAGGCGAAAACCTCGCCCTCGGTGGAATCGGCGACGTAAAGGATGTCGCGCCTGGGATCGACGGTAAGCGCGGTGGGATTCTCGATTTGGGTGTTTTCCCCCGTGAGGGTCCGAACCGGGTCTTGGGCGCCGTCGAGGGTCGCGATGTTGTCATAGATGTAGACCGCGGCGTTGGCGCGGTCGAGGACGTAGAGCAGGCCGGTCGCCACGGGGACGGGATCCCCTCCGGCGCTGCAGCCCGAGGCGATCAGGGCGGTGAAGATCAGGGTGAATAGGGCACGGGTCAGGGTTCTCATCGGGGGACCTCCGGCTGGGGAATATGAAGGAAAGGCGGAGATTTGGAAAGCGGGAATTCCTCGGCCTTCCCCATTGCAATTTTCGGGAAATTCCCGGAATAAAGGGACGGTTTTCTACAGTATCATGCGCAAGATCAAACTCGTCATCCAATACCAAGGCACCCAATATCAGGGCTGGCAGGTCCAGCCCACCGGTCCGACCATCCAGGGAATTTTTGAAGAAATCCTCGGGGAGATCTGCCACGAGAAAGTGGTCCTGATCGGCTCCGGCCGCACCGATTCGGGCGTGCACGCCTTGGCGCAGGTCGCCCATTTTTCCACCTCGCACGGCATCGATCTGGAGACCCTCCACCGCGCGCTCAACGCCAAACTCCCCTACGACATCGTCGTCCTGTCCGTGGCGGAGGCCCCCGGGGCCTTCGACGCGCAGAAGAGCGCCAAGCGGAAGACCTACACCTATTTTTTTCTGCACAGCGACCATAAGTCGCCCTTCCTCTCTTCCTACAGTTGGCGCGTCTGGGGCGACTTGGACCTCGAGGGCATGCAGGAGTGCCTGGACATGCTGGTGGGAGAGCACGACTTCGCCAGCTTCAAGGCGGCGGACTCGACGGCGAAGACCTCGGTGCGTCGCATCGAGGCGGCGCGCCTGCAGCGGGTGCCCTTGCGGGACGTCGGCAACAGCCTGATGGGCCTGTTCGGCCTGGCGGGGATCCTGCCGGCCTTGGGGGCCGAGGACAGCTTTCATCCCGAGGCCGAAGCGGGTCCCGCCTTGATCGCCGTGACCCTGCAAGGCCCGGGCTTCTTGAAGCACATGGTGCGGAATATCGTCGGGACCTTGCTGGAAGTCGGTCTGCGACGGATAGGAGTGGAGGAGTTTCGGGAAATCTTGGCGGCGCGGGACCGGACTCGGGCCGGGGCGACGGCGCCGGCCTGGGGCTTGTTTTTGGTCCAAGTGGAGTATTGATTTCCGCCCTAGAAAATCTCTCCTCCCCATAATTGTTCCAAAAAGGTTTTCCAGTGGATCCCCTGGATCTTATCTCCCAATCTACGGGGTTCCGGCTCGAAAGATATCAGGAAAGATTTTCTCACGGGCCGATCCTCCAATAAGGCTCTCAATCCGCGGGCATCGGTTTCGTGGACTCTTTCTCCGGCCTTGATCTCGATCGCAACTTCCATATCGCCCAGGATAAAATCTACCTCTTGGCCGGTGCTGGCCCGCCAGAAGCGCACCTCCATCTCGGGATTGCGGTAGGCTTGAAAGGCCATGAGTTCCATCAGCAGGTAATGCTCGAAAGATTTGCCGAACTCCGCGCTTTTCAACTTGGGCTCGCGTCGCGCCAAGAAATTGGCGACTCCGACGTCGAAAAGATAAAACTTTTCGGTCTCGATCAAGCGGCGATTTCGAGCCTTGGTCCAGGGTGGGATGCGGAATCCGAGGTAGGTATCCTCCAATATGTCGAAGTAGGTACGGACTACCTTGGGCGAAACTCCCGATTCACGGGCGACGTTCGCGTAGTTTAAAAGTTCGCTGGAGGTGATGGCCGCAACGCGGAGAAATTCGCTGAAAGCGGGTATGTTTTGAGTGAGAGCCTCGGCGGCGACTTCCTCCTTGAGATAATCCGCCACATAGGCCCGCAGTTCTTCCTTGGGGTGGGGCGAGAGGAAGTGAGGCGGCAGCAGTCCGCTGACCATGGCCGATTCGAGGTCGAAACCCTCGGTTTCCATGATCGAAAGCGGTCGCATCTGCCGGCGCCAAGCCCTGCCTCCCAACAGATTGGCATGGCCCCTCTTGAGTTTGCGGGCGCTGGATCCGGTGAGCAAAAAGGAGATTTTTTTATTTTCGATCAGCCAATGGACTTCGTCGAGCAGGGCGGGAATCTTTTGTACCTCGTCGATCACCAGTATGCCGCGATGGTTTTGAAAACGCTCGCGCAAGAGGGAGGGCCGCGAGGCATATTCCGCGAAGACTTCCGTCTGTAGAAGGTCGATTAATTTGGCCTCCGGCAGGTGGGTTCGAATCCAATAACTCTTTCCTACCTTACGAGGGCCCCAAAGAAACGCGGACTTGTTCGCGGGCAAGTTAAGCTCAAATAGCCTCTTGCAAATCGACTTCACTAGGTAATTTTATCCGGATTAAATTTTATTACAAGTAATTTTATTCAAATGGTAGAGGCACGGGACAGGACGCAGGCCGGCGCTACGGCTCCGGCGTGGGGACTTTTTCTCGCCAACGTCGAATATTGGAATTAGACGCCCCAATGCCGGGGCGGGCTTCGAAGAATTATGCCTCGCTTAGGGTGGCGTTACCGCTACCATCGACACCCCACTCGTAGGTAGTGCCGGTAATTTTGAACGAATAGTCGTTGCCTGTCCCGATAGTGACGATGTCGTTGGGATACAGGGGGCCTAACAAGGCCATTAAGCTTTCGGTTACCGCTTTATTCAATTTTGCGTCATCCTCGGGGTCATGGGTGGCCGCCACATCCGAGACCGCCTTGCCGAGACCTTGGGGATCCAACATGATCAGCAAATTAATAAGCTTGTTGTCCGGTGCACCTGGAAATTTATCGGGAATGAGGTCCTTGAACTCCTCGATGGTTTCGATTCGGGTTCCATCCGTTTTGCGATAGCCGGCTTCATACAGAGCGTTGAGAAGTTGGTTGTCTTTGTTTCCGGATAAATTAGTTTGCAGGCTGTCGATGATGGATTGGGCGTCCGCGGCGCCCTCCGCGGCCTCGCCGGTGGCGTTGGTGGCGCCGTTGATGCCTTGGACACGTTCTTGAAAATCGGCCGGGATTTCTCCATCGACCATCGGATTGCCGTTGAAGGTGATGTACTCGGCATTCACATTGATGTTGGCGAGATTATAGCCCTTCTTGATTTTGTAGGTGTCGGTAGTTCCGGCGTGTTCACCCGTGGTATGGGTGACTGTAACGATAAGGTCGCCGGTGGCGGCGTCTATGGTAATGTTGACGTTATCAGAGGGTTTCGTAGAAATATTGGCGTCGGAGTAGACGACGTGGGTCTGGCTTTCGCCCGGATTGGCCCAGAAGTCGATGGTGCCGCCCGCGAACTCGGGCTCGTAGAGGATGGTGCCGTCTTCCTGGACCACGCCCTCGATGCTGGCGTCGGGCTTGGTGCCCGCGCCCGCGGCGCCGCCCGGAGTAAACTTACCGGTGGTGATGCTGGTGGTGTCGCCCGTGTTGTTGGTCACCTGCTGGGTGGAGTTGGGCGTGTTGATCTTGATCTTGTCGCCGTTGGCGGGGTCGTAATCGTGGACGAAATAGACCGCCTGGGTGCCGGTGGCCGGGTCGGTGACGGTGATCTTCACGACCGGTTCGTTGGGCTGGAAGCGGGTGTCGGTGGTGTTTTCGACGGTGACGCTGGCGGAGGTCGGGGCGACGTTGATGACGACGTTATTGCCCCACAGGTCGTGGGTGCCGTCGCCGGTGAAGCCGACGGTGTTATTCTCGTCAGTATAGACCCAGTTATCCATGGTGCCGGACATGCCGCCGAATTGGTTGCTCTGCGGGCCCTGCTGGCCCATGGGCCCCATGGGGCCTTGGGGGCCGTAGCCGCCGCCCATCGAGGGATCCCAGGCCTGGGCGCCGCCGTACCCGAGCTGTTGGGAGGCCCACTGCATCTGGGCCATGAAGTTGTTCCAGGATTGGGCGTCGGGCTTGGGGGTGTTGGGGTCGCCCGCCATGACGGCGTTGTAGTAGGCGTAGGCCTGCTCGTACCAAGAGGCGAGCTCGGGATTGGCGGCCGCGCCGGCGCCGGGTTGGGTGAGGTTTTTGGAGACCGGGGCCTGCGGCCCATAGGCCTGACCCGTGGAAAGCCCCTTGATTTGCGAAGAAACGCCCGAAAAGTTTGAATCCATAACCCTCTGTCTCCTTATTTGATGGAGGGCCCGTCTCCCCTTAGTCTTGGACGGACCCTGCAATGCTCCACCGCTGTTATCGTCCCGGGAAGGGTGGAAAGTTGCATCAAGTCATTATGAACCTTGGAGAAAGTTTAAGACAAGCCGAATCCCCGCGGGTCCGGCCTGCTGGAGCCGCGTTTTCCATAAGGATTTGGAGGGTCTGAAGGCCGGCGGGCCCAACGGCCTGAGGCCACTCGATAACATGACGCGTCAATTGGATTTCCCGGCCCGGACCGGGATTTTTCCCTTGTGGGCCTCCCCCCGTTCCAGCATAGAAAGGCCTATGAAATCGACTCCTTGGCAGCGCTATCTCCGCCCCGAGGTCCTGCGGGAGGCGGCCTATCACCTCTCCTCGTATCCGGAGGCGATCAAGCTCAACCAAAATGAGCTCCCTTACGATCTGCCCCCGGACTTAAAGGAAGAGCTGTTGCGGTGCCTCCGGGACTTGCCCTTCCAACGCTACCCGCTGCCCCAGCCCATGGCCCTGAAGCGCCGCCTCGCCCAACAGCTGGGGCTTAAAGCCGAGCAGATCGAGGTCGCCAACGGGAGCAACGTCCTGATCCAGGCCCTGATCCTCGCGACCTCGCTTAGGGGCAAGGTCTTGACCCTGGATCCCACCTTCAGCGTCTACGAGATCGAGGCCAAGCTCTTCGGCAACCGGGCGATCCGAGTCCCCTTGGAAGAGCCGGACTTCGGCCTCCCCCTGGAAAAAATTCTGGCGGCCTTGAAGAAGCAGCGCCCCAACATCGCCTTCATCGCCAACCCCAACGCGCCGACGGGCAATCTCTTCCCGGAGGAGGCGTTACTCGAGGTCGTCGCGAGGGCGAAGTGCCTCGTGGTCGTCGACGAGGCCTATGTGCAGTTTTCCCAGGCGACCCTGCTGCCGCACCTGAAAAAGTTTCCCAACCTCGTCCTGCTGCGCACCTTCAGCAAGGGCTTCGGCCTGGGCGGGGCGCGCATCGGCTACCTGGCCGCGCACCCGGCGCTGGCGGAAAACCTCTCCAAGATCCTCATGCCTTATTGCCTTTCCTCGCTCAGCGAGGCGACGGCGCACTTCGTCCTCGACCACGCCGACCGCTTCGCGCCGATCGTCGCGGAGGTGATCCGCGAGCGCGGCCGCATGCTGGCGGCGATGCGGGCCCTCCCGGGCCTCCGCGTCTGGGACTCGGCCGCCAACTTTATCTTGTTCCGGGTGAAGAGCGCGAAGGCCTGCTTCGCGCGGCTGCTGAAGGCGGGCGTCCTGGTGCGCAACGTCTCGGACCATGGCGGCCTAAAGAACTGCCTGCGCGTCTCGGTGGGCCGACCCGAGGAGAACGACGCCTTTCTGCGGGCCTTGGGCGAAGGCCTCTAGCGGGGGGCCGAATTAAAGATTCACCGTCGGCCGGTTGACGTTGATCACCGACAATTCCCCCGCCACCCGCATCGCGAATTCCGTAAAGCGCTTGGCGCCTTCCGATTCCGGTTTAGCCACGACGATGGGCTTGCCCTCGTCGCTGCCGATGCGGGTGTCGAGGTCGATGGGGATCTCGCCCAGGAAAGGCACCTTCAAGTCCTCGGCCTTCTTGCGGCCGCCGCCGTGGCTGAAGATCTCGCTGCGTTCGTGGCAGTGCGGGCAGGCGAAGTAGCTCATGTTTTCGACCACGCCCAAGATCGGGATCTGAACCTTGCGGAACATCGCTACGCCGCGCACCACGTCGGCCAAGGCGACGTCCTGCGGGGTGGTGACGATCACCGCGCCGGAAATGGGGATCAGCTGCGAGATCGAGAGCTGGGCGTCGCCGGTGCCCGGCGGCAGGTCGATGATGAGATAATCCAGCTCGTTCCAGGCGACGTCCTCGATGAACTGCTGCAGCATGCGCCCGATCATCGGTCCGCGCCACACGGCGGCGTCCTCGTCCTTCATCAGGAAGCCGATGCTCATGTTCTTCACGCCGTATTTCTCGAGGGGGATGATCTTTTTCTTGGTCTCGTCGACGAGCGGTGGGGTGTTCTTGAGGCCCATCAACGTGGGCAGGGAAGGGCCGTAGATGTCCGCGTCGAGGATGCCGACTTGGGTGCCGGTGCGGGCCAGGGCCAGCGCCAGGTTGACGGCGACGGTCGACTTGCCCACGCCGCCCTTGCCGCTGGCGACGGCGATGATGTTCTTCACCGACTCGAGGCGGCCGCCCGGCATGGGACGGTTGCCCGAGCGCACCTCGGCGTCCATCTGGATCTTGATTTCCTTCACCCCCGGCACCGCCTGCAGGGCCGCGCGGACGTCCTGCTCGACCTTCTCCCGCAGGGGACAGGCCGGGGTGGTCAGGACCACGCGCAGGGAGACCGCGCCGTCCTTCACCTCGAGGTCGCGGATCATGTTGAGCGAGACCAGATCCCGGTGGATTTCGGGATCTTGGACCTGGCTTAGGGCTTTAAGGACGGCATCCTGCATGGCAAAACCTCGGCTTTTGTTCAGTGTTTTTTCCTTCTAAAATAGAAAGGAATAGTGGCAGGGGGGATTAGCAAAGCCCCGCCGAGGGGACAAGGGCGATTATGGAAGGACTCCTCTACCTCGATCATCACGCGACCACGCCCGTCGATCCGCGGGTCCTGGCGGCGATGCTGCCTTATTTCCGCGAGGCCTTCGGCAACGCCGCCAGCCGGCAGCACGCCTTCGGCTGGCGCGCCGAGGCGGCGGTCGAGAAGGCCCGCGCCCAGGTGGCGCGGGCGATCGGCGCCGAGGCCAAGGAGCTCGTCTTCACCAGCGGGGCCACCGAGGGCAACAACCTCGCCATTTTCGGGGTCGCGGAGCGCTGCGCCGAGCAGGGCCGGCACTTGATCGTCGGCGCCACCGAGCACCGGGCCGTCCTGGATCCCGCGCGGCGCCTGGCCGAGCGCGGCTACGACGTGGCGATCCTGCCGGTGGACCGCTTCGGCCGCGTCGATCCCGAGGCGCTGAAACGCGCGATCCGCCCCGACACGATCCTGATCAGCCTCATGTTCGCCAACAACGAGGTCGGCACCCTGCATCCCGTCGTGGAAATCGGGCGGATCGCCAAGGAGCGCGGGGTCTTGTTTCACTGCGACGCCGCCCAAGCCCTCGGCAAAGTCCCCGTCGACGTGGAGGCCGCGGGGATCGACCTGCTGACGCTCTCGGCGCACAAGTTTTACGGTCCGAAGGGGGTCGGTGCGATCTACGTGCGGGGAAAAAATCCCCGCGTGCGCCTGACGCCGCTCTTCTATGGCGGGGGCCATGAGCGCGGCCTGCGCTCGGGCACTCTCAATGTCCCGGGCATCGTCGGGATGGGCGAGGCGGCCGAGCTGGCGACCCGCGAGATGGCGGAGACCGCGCCCCGGCTTGCGGCCCTGAGAGAGCGGCTGTGGGAGGGCCTGCGCCGGGGATTGGAGGGGCTAACGCGCAACGGGCATCCCACGGAATCCCTGCCGAACAACCTCAACGTCACTTATGAGGGGGTGCGCAGCGAGGTCCTGATGATGGAGATGAAGGGCGTCGCCGTGTCCTCGGGTTCGGCCTGCAGCTCCGCCGAGCCGGAGCCCTCCCACGTCCTGCGGGCCTTGGGCTTGAGCGCCGAGGCGGCCAAGTGCTCGATCCGTTACGGCTTGGGCAAGGACAACACCGAGGCGGAGATCGACCGGGTCGTGGCTGAGACCGTGGCGACCGTGCGGCGCCTGCGCGAGCGGGGCCCCCAAGCCGGCGCCGCGGGGCCGGAGAAAGAAGCTATTGATTCTTGAGGGGTTTCATGGAAATTTGGACCTAGCGATGTTTTGCGGAGGATTTCGCCCATGATTCAATTGACCGACAACGCCATCCAGAAGGCCAAGGACCTGATGGTCGCCAACAACAAGCCCGGCCACGGCCTGCGCATCGGCATCGCCGGCGGCGGCTGCTCCGGGCTGTCCTACAAAATGGACTTCGAAGAAAAACCGGGGGAGGGCGACCGGGTCTTCGAGATGAACGGCCTCAAGATCTTCGTCGACCCCAAGGCCTACCTGTACCTGAACAACATCACGATCGACTACCACTCCGACATGATGAGCTCGGGCTTCACCTTCAACAACCCCAACGCGAAATCGACCTGCGGCTGCGGGACCTCGTTTTCGGTGTAATTTTTCTAGACACTGCTTCGGATCTCCACTAAGCCCAAAGCATGATCCGAAAAATCTCCTCCCTGCTCCTCTTGGCGACGCTCTTCGCCGCCTGCGGTTCCAACCGCAGCGCCCAAGGCGGCGCCTACAAGCCCAAGGCCTTCGTCACTCCCTACGAGTACTTCAGCCATACGCGTCCGGCGGTCCTCACCGAAAAAGACGAGGTGAAGATCCAAAAGACCGCCACGCAAAATATCGGGGAAGACACGAAGGAAGACCACACCCAGGCGATCATTATCGGCACGCTGGTCGGAGTCTCGGTCATCGGCGGGACGGTGGCGGGGATTTTGCTGGCGCGTTAAGCCTTGATGACGGTTTTTGACCCCTAAGGGCCGCATTCTCCGAGGGGAGGGCGAACAGGTCGCAGGGTCCCAAGCAAGGTTCGCCCCTACGTGAGCCGCCAGATTCCGTTTTCCTGATAGATTTTCCCCTGCCTTTCGAATCTCTCCAGGTGCTTTTCCACCATCTGCCGCTCGAAGCAGGCCTTCAGCGGGTCGCTGAGCTGACTGCTCTTGAAGATGATCCCGATCTGCGAAAGCTCTTTCAAGTCGCGGGGCCGCTCGTGCAAGGCCTCCAGCAGGCGCGCATCGCGCTTCTCGAAGGCCGATTCGAATTTTTCCAGCTTCTCCAAAAACTGCTCTCGGTCATAGATCCGTCCGCCGTGGCTGGTGGCGTAGTATTGGGCGTGAAACAGCTTCACTCGCCGGATCGAGGCGAGAAACTGGTCGATGTCGGAAGAGATGTTGGCGTACCAGGGGCCGAGAGGGGTCAGGTCGATGTCGCTGGTGTAGAGCAGGTCGATGTCCTCGAAGAACAGCGCCAGGTGGCCCGGGGTATGGCCGGGGATGTGCAGCGCGCGAACTGGGTGATCCTTCAGTGGCACCAAGTCCTCGTCCTTCAGCAGGATGCTCACGTAGCCGTCCAGGATCTCGAGGCTGGAGAAGATGTTCTTCAGCCAGAGGACGTAGTCGGAGTTCCGCTCGCTGTCGGCATACTTGAGGTAGTTGTCGAAGCTGAGGATGGCGGCCAAGTCTTTCTCGTGGCAGATGAACTGGCAATTGCGGAACAGGTGGTTCAGCGAGCGGTGGTCGACGTGGTAGTGCGTGTTGAGCACCTGCTGCACCACCTTGCGGGAGGCCAACTGCTCGAGGTAGGTAAAATTGGAAGAAGGGTCGACGATCGTCGTCTGGCTGTCGTGGATCAGGATCGAGTTCGAGAAAAAGAAGTCCCGCGAGTTTCGCGCCCAAATGAACTCGATGTCGCCGAGGCGAAGTCCGTGTTCGGTGGTTTTGGGTTCGATGGCCATTTTGCCCTTTTGCTTCTCAATATGAAAAATTTCTCAAAAAGAGAAAATGCCTCCGCGGCGATTTGGAGGGTATCTAACGGTAACCTATTGTTTTCTCAAGAAAAAACTTCATAAAAAGACCAAGGTCCGGGACCCGATTTTTGGCATGATATATGCTTTAAATCCTAGCACGGGGTTCTTGATCATGGAAAAAAAAGAACGAGAGATTTCCAAAGAAACGAGGGGGGCTGGCCTTCCGGGGGTGGGGGGTGCTTCGGGTTCGGGCGCTGGGCCCGTCCCGCTGGACTATTTCCGCGAGGCTCGGCTCTTTTTGGGCAAGGATCGGGCGACCTTGACCTTCTACGTCGACCAAGAGGTTGCTTCCATTCACTACGACCTGCTTCGGGACGAGATCTTCTACCGCGGCCACAACGTCAAAAACATGACTATGACCCAAGAGCAGTGGGTCTCCCTGCGGAAGTTTTCCGAATACCTCGCCCACGACCCGAAGGCGGAGCGGCTGCACCAGGCCTATCGCGCCTGCCTCGAGCACCTCATGACCGACCACGGGCTGCCGGCCTGAGCCCGCCGGCGCCAAACTTCCCCTTGCTAAGCCTTCTCACGGAAAGTTAATTTGAAGGGACCATGAGCGAGATCCGCAACATCCGAGTCCCCCCGCGCATCGATTCCTTGCCCCTGCCCGAGCGCGAGATCGGCCGCAAACCGGCGCAGGACTGGCGCTTCACGATCCAAGGCCAGAAGTTCGACTTCCAAGGCGGCAAGATCCTGCTCAACAACCAAAACCTGGCCGAGCTGATCAGCGAGAACCTCACGCATCTGAGCGCCCAATACTGGACCACGCTCTCGCGGCGCCTGGCGCGTTACCGCGACTGGGCGACGCTGCACGTCGACGATCCCGAGGCCCTCGCCAAGTTCTCCGCCCTGGTCCACGCCTTTCTCACCAAGATCTTCGGGCGCATCAAAAAGAAATTCGACGAGACCCTCGACGGCGTCAGCTTTCACCTCGAAGACGGACAGCTGCTGCTCAACGGCGTCAACGTCAACGCCTTCCTCGAGATGGCCAAGAAGCACCGCACCGAAAAGGGGCGGATCTTTCTCAAGGGCCTGCGCAACCGCTTGGCCATCTTGCAGTCCAACCGGGGCGGCAACCCCAATTACGAGAAGATCCGCGAGACGGTCGAGCGCCTCGCCGCCGCCATCGAGAAAGAGCTGCTCAACTACAATCCCGCGGTCATCGAGCTTCCGCCGCCTTCCTTACCCTCGCCAAGCTCTTGAGGGAAGAGCCTCCCGTTGAAATGTCGCGATCGCCCCGCCGGCCTTCCTGGAGAGAGGGCGGGTCTCGTTCGATTTTCGGTCGGCGGAGGGCTTGCACAATAGCGGCTTGGGTCTAGGCCGCGGCTTCTTCCTGTGGGGACAAATCATGTCTGCGCGATAACGCGGCGCCAAGGGCCGCGAATCCCAGCGTCTTCCGCCTGCGCCTACGAGGGCTCGGCGGCCCTGAGGGCGGGGCCTCGATTTTGCAAAGGAGAGCGGCGTGAGTCTCCCGTCCCCGCGCCGCTATCCCTTGCTCCTGCCCGTCGTCGGTTTCGCGCTCGGTCTCTTGGCCGGCGCCCGATGGGACGGCCTCGCCTCGCTCGTCCCCGGAATTGCCCTGGCCTTGGGGCTAGGACTGACGGTCCTCTCGCGTCCCTCGCGGGCGCCGGGCCTGGCCCTCCTGGCCTTCGGTCTGGGCTGGCTGAGGGTTGGCGCCGCCCTGCCGCCTGAAGAACGCCCGCCCTGGCGAGCTTGGTTGGAGAGCTCGGCGAAGATCGAGGCCCTCTGGCAGGTCGAGGCCTACCCGACCTGCGCGGGCGGCCTCTGCCGTTTTCCGGCGCGGCTGCTCGGCTACCGGGAGGGGGAGGCCTTTCAGGAGCTCGAGCTGGGCCTCGCGGTGAAGGGAAGGGGCGAGCGCTTTCTCATCCCGGGTCAGGTCTATCGCTCCACGCTGCGGCTGCGGCGACCGCGGGGCTTTCGCAACCCGCACAGCTTCGACTACCCGCGCTACCTGCGCCTCGGCGGCGTCTCGGCCACGGCCTTCGTCGACGACTTTTCCGCCGCCAAATTGGAAAGAGACGCGACCCTTACCCTGCGACTGGCCGGCGCCCTACGCCTGCGGCTGCGGGAGCGGATCCGCGAGGCCGTGCCCGAGGGGCCGGCGCGCGGCGTCCTGGCGGCCCTCCTGCTGGGCGAGGAGGGGATGCTGGATCCGGAGGTGGAGGAAGACTTTCGGCGGGCGGGTCTGACCCACGTCCTGGTCGTCTCGGGCCTGCACTTCGGCCTGGTGCTGCTCTTTTTCTACGGGCCGATCTACTTACTGCTCGCGCTGCGGCGCCCCTGGGCGGAAGGCGGCGGGGCGCGGCGGGCGGCCCTGGGCCTCGCCTTGTTGCCGGCTTTCGGCTACGGCCTCGTCGTCGGGCTCACGCCCTCGGTATGGCGGGGCCTGGGGTTTTGCGCCGCGATCTTCCTGGCGGCGCTGTGGCGGGGCCGCCGGGACTTTACCGCCACGCTCCTGGCGGTCGCGGGACTCTTGTTGCTACTCCACCCGCTGTGGATCTTTTCGCTTTCCTTCCAGCTCTCCTTTCTCTCGGGCGCCTCCCTGGCCTATTTCGGGCGGGTCTTCGCGACCTGGTGGGAGGGCGCGGCCGCCCTTCGGCCTTGGATGCGGGGGAAGTGGGCGCAGTGGGGCGCGACGAGCCTGTTCGCCTCCCTCGTGGCCAACCTCGCCCTGTTGCCGCTCGTGGGGAGCGCCTTTCACGAGGTGTCGCTGATCGCGCCGGCGGCCAATTTGGTTTTGGTGCCCTTTTTTGCCTCCTTTCTCTTGCCGGCGGAATTGCTGGCGGGGCTGGCGGATCTCGTACACCCTCCCTGGGCGAGCCTGCTCTTCGCGAAATTGGGCGCCTTGCTCGGGCCGGTCTTGGAGGCGCTCGCCGTTCCGGCGCGATGGCGGCATGCGACGGCCTGGGTGGGTCCTTGGGGCCCCTCGCACTGGGGCGCCTATCTTTTCGCCCTCGCCGCCTTGGCCTCCCTCGGTCGCCGGCGTCGCGCGTCGATCTTCGCGGGCCTGGCGGGCTTGTTCGGGGTGGCGGCTTGGGCGGGAGTCGGCGTGGAGGCGAGGCCTCCGCGCCTCGCGCTCACGATGCTGGATGTGGGGCAGGGCGAGAGCCTCCTGCTGCGGCTCCCGGAGGGTCAGGGCCTGGTGATCGACGGGGGCGGTTTCCCCTACAGCGACTTCGACGTCGGCGGAAAGGTCGTGATCCCCGAGCTGCTGGGCCGCGGCCTGCGGCGCCCCAGCGCCCTGGTCTTGACCCACCTCGACGCGGACCACTGGAAGGGATTGAAGTCCCTGGCCGCGCGGCTGGAGGTCGGGGAGTTCTGGGTGGGCGCCGGAGCCCTCGAGGACCCGGGCTTTGCGGCCTTGTCCGAGCTGCTGGCGGCCCGCGGGATCCCGCTTCGAATTCTCAGCCAGGGCCGGCGCTGGGCGATGGGCGGGGCCGAATTCGAGGTGCTGTGGCCGCCGGCCGAGGCCGCGCGCCGGCGCGGACTTTCCGACAACGACCGCAGCCTGGGGCTGCGGGTCTGTATGCGCGAGGTCTGCTTCCTTTTGACCGGCGACTTGGAGGCGGAGGGCGAGGCGGCCGTCGCGGCGGCGCTCGCGGGCCGCGGGGCCCAGGTCTTGAAGGTGGCCCACCACGGT
>SZOV01000074.1 GCA_030263375.1 Deltaproteobacteria bacterium PRO3 | reverse complement strand
CGATATGGTAAAGGTTGTTTCGCGTGGGGATGCGCAGGTCAAAGCCGCCCGAGGCGGTGGGATTTCCCAGCTCGGCAAGAAAACTCGTCAGGCGTTGGTAGTGATTGAGCGCGGGCGCGTCGCCGGCGATCAGGGCGCGCAGGCCGCCCACGTCGGCGGAGCGCGGCGGCAGCGAAGCGCGATCTTCCGGCGCACTGGGCGGCGGCGCTTCGGGAGCGCCGGGCTCGGGTGCGACGGGCGAATCTCCGTTGGAGACCAACGACAGATGGCGTCGGCCTCCGTTACCCGGGGGTGTCATGTCAAAAAACCTCTCCTCGAATGCCAGGAATGCCTGAACCCATTACAAGAAATTTATCGGGGAAATCCAGCGAAAGTTGCAGTGAGGAAGTCGAATTTCTTTAATGCAGCGCGGCACTTACAACTTTCTGTTTTGGGGGAAGGTCCACGGTTGAAAAATGGAGAGCAGCCGGGGTTGGGACTTCGCGGCGAGTTTTCAACGCGGGATGCGATCTGTTGTACCGATTTGGCCTAAAAAAATGACATTGGAGTCTGTTTTATGACGCGCTCCGGCAGGATTCACCCCTTTACAGGGCCCGCAAAACCGCGGTAGGCCTGCGCCGCAAAAATTTTAACAACTATTGAATTCGATTCGCGATAAACCGCTTAAGTAACCATTCGTAGACTTTCGGCTCGCAGGTCGTCATCCCGAAATCTTCCGTTTTTCGGGGCTGACCGTCGCCGCTCAGGCATCGCGGTTTCTCGGCCTGCGTTTTTGAAAAATTCGGTGGGTACCGATTGGAACAGGGCGTTTTTTTTTCGAGGTAAAGGTTCCGCATGACTCCCCCTATTCGTTCCGTCCCAGGCTCGGGCGAACTTTCTCCGAACACGATCACCGATTCGACGCCGCCTCCGCCGGAAGCGGCGCCGGAAGGCAGAAGTCTTCCGCCCGAATCCGGTCCGCGTCTTCCAAGCTTGTTTCGCCCCCGCCCTCTCCTGCAATTGCGTCCCGAATTTCGCAACCCGATGCGCAGCCCGCGTCCCGTCGTGACCTTGGGGGACATTCGCGAGATCTTGATCGAGGACGTCGTCCGCGGGCAGCTGGGGCCCGGCGCTCAAATCGTCCAATTATTAGGATCCTTCCCCGGCCACCTGCACCCCGAACTTCCCGTGTCCCAATGGAACCCCGACCAGAAGCCCGACATCAACGTCGTCGGCGACTCCGAGAGCATTTTGCGCAATCTCCAGCCCTTGATGGGGTGGAGCGATCAGGTTCTCCAAGAGAACATCGAGCGTGCACGCCACGGCATGGTGTATTTCAACATCGCGCCCGGGACCCGCGCGGGCCCCATTCCCCTGAAGCTGGGGGTGCTCGACGCCTGGCACCTCGGCCTGCGGGGCGAGCCCGGCTCCGGAGCGGGGGAGGGCGCTTCCCGGGCGGCGACGCCCCGGGCCGCCGAACCCTATTTCAGCCTGCGCGCCGCGCCCTTGCCCGATTCGCAGAGCTATATCTTTCTGGATCCGGACCCCACGGTGCGCGAGCGCTTCGAAAGTTGGTCCGCCGAGAACAAGGCCCGCTTCCTCGAGCACGCCATCGACACGATGGCCTTCCGCTCCACCTTCCACGCGGAGGATCTGGCGCGGCGCTGGTTCAAACTGTCGTTTCGGGCTTACGAGACCTACCGTACCCTCTTCGAATGGAACAAGGGTCCCAAACAGGCCGCGCGCTACGCGGAATACATGCCGGAGATCCTGGCCCCCGGACTGAGGCGCTACCTCGAGACCCACCGGGACCTGAAGGCCTTCCATCCCCATCTTCCCGGCGTGGACCTGCTTCCCGAGCAGATCACTCCCGACAACGTCATGCAGCTGCAATTCGAGTGGTCGGAGGGCGCACGCAACCCGTTGCTGCGCCTGGCCGCGAGGATCCCCACCTTCCTCGGCATGAACCTCCGCATGGCGCGGCAGACCTTCCGCAACATCGGCAGCAACGGCACCAGCCGGCCCGGCTACCATCGGGTCGATTGGTTCAATTACGGTTTGCGGAAATTCGCCCGGGTCTTCGGCGTCGGCGGCGAGGTCGAGCCGCGGTTATACAGCACCGGGGCCTCCCTATTGGGAAATGAGGCCGAGCGGGTCAACCACAGCTCGAGCCCCCTGCGCCAGATGGTCATTTTGGCCGGATACGATGCCGGCGGCGAGGAGCGTCCCGAGGTCTTCCGGGAGATCGTCCGCTACGCCGAGAGCGAAATCTCGAAGGGCGCCATACCCAATCCGCTATTTCGCGGTATCGAGCCCTCCAAGTTCACCATTCCCGTGCGCGGCGTTCCATCCTTGGCCTTCCAGCTGATGAACGGCCTCATGTCGCCCAGCATTGAGCACATCGTCGTCGTCGGGACGCCGGATACGAGGGTGGTTTTCGACCGTTTTCTCCAATTTTACGCCGACGACATTGCCGCGCGCGGCAAGAGGTTCCACTTCGAGCCGCAGGCCAACACGATGACCGAAGGGCTGCGCGCCGGGCTCAAGGCTTCCCCCTTCCGCAACGAGCCGGTCGTCACCGGCTTCGGCGACAACCCGCTCATCGACATGGAGCGCATCGCCAACCACCCCGAACGGCGCCTGGTGGATTGGATCGTCGCCACCAACTCGCGGTCCCGCCTCCAGCACGACGGGGCCAAGAACTACCACGTCGACGGCCAGAACGAAGGGCTCAGCGATCCGGTCAAGGAGGGCAACGCCTACAGCTATCCCGGCGACCCCAGCCGCGTTCCTTGGGACCTCCTGCAGGCCATCTTCGATTCCCGCAAGTCCATGGCCGACGGCGGGCGCGGGAAAATGAGCATCATCATCGAGACGCTCCACGGCCGCATGGGCGCCAGGTATTTCGACTTCCTGGCTTCTCTAAGCCGGGCCATCCCGATCCGCGGCGTCCGGTATTTGCCGTACCTGGCCTATCTTCCGATGCTCATGCCTCCCACCGACAGCAACGTCTTTTTATGGGACTTCGCCCGGCGCTCTATCCGCCAGCAAGTGGATCGGATCTTTCTCCGCCGCCGGGTTCCGCCCGCGGCCATGGCCCAGGAATTGGCCGAACGCCTGCTGGAATCGCGCCTGAATTGGAAGTCTTCCCTGGCGCCCAACCACAGCGATCCAGGCGGCGTCCTCGACGTCGACGGCGTCTTGGATTTGGCCATCGCCAAGGGCGTCTTGGAAGGAACCGACCGTCCCGAGCGCGTCTACCCGCATTGGGACAAGCTAGCGCCCTTCGCCGAGGCGATCCGCGCCGACCGCGACCGCCTGCCCTCGTTGGAAGGGACCCCGCAGCGCGTGAACAGCCTTTACGAAAGGATCCGGGAAGCGCTGCTGGAGAAGGGATTTTCCGACGAGGTCCTGCGCTCCAAGGGTTTCAACCCCGAGGTGCCTCCCATGTTGGAGGACGGCAGCATCAACCCGCGCTACCTCGAGACCGTCTTCCCGGGCGGACAGTTCCAGTATTTCCGCCAGGCCTGGGAGGCTTATAATCGCCGCGGCGAGCACGCCGCAGGCCTCGAAACCGCCTTCCACGAGCGCGTCGAGGCGACCCGCCCGGTCGACGCGTCGCTGCGGCAGGTCGATTTGATCGAACGCTTTATCTTTTCGCAGCTGAACGCCGATCCCGAGCGCAGCCGTTCTCTGCTGATCGAATGGGATTCGGGGCGGCTTCGCGATTCCCTGCTGAGCGCCGGTAGAGCCCGGCGCGGCGCGGACAGCCCCTTCGTCGAGAACCTCCAGCGCTACCTCGAGGCGAGCACGACCGGAAATCAAGACACCGCCTTGCGCCGCGTCCTCACCGGCTTCCACGCCGTCGACATCCTGCGCCGTAGCACCGCCAACCTGGCGCCCGAGGAATTTCGTTCGGTTTACCCGCAATTGGTCGAGGCCATCCACGACGCCCGCCGGGCCGTGCCCGCGGGCAGCTCGCGGCTGGCCGGGTACTTGGACCACGCGCAGACCACCGCCGACCGCGAGTTCGTCCGCAGGGTCGGCGAGAGCCCGCCGCCTTATCGCAGCCGCGGACTCGTGGGCCGCTTTCTGCCGCACACCAACGCCCGCTCCGCCGTGGAGCGCGAGCGCGCGTCGCGCGCGCCTTCGGCCTCCGCGAACGCAACCCCGGTTCCGGAAAGCGGGCAGGCCGAAGTCCGCGCCGGCGAGACCAACAGCGGCCTGCGGACCGTGGGCTCGGTCTCCGGCGAGATCCTTCGCGTCGATTCCCCGGCCTTCCTGCAGAGCGACCTGGCGCAATTCGCGCGGCGCCTGGGCATCCTGCCTTCCCGCATTCCGCACCTGGTCGCCGCGGCCTCCGGCGCCGAGAGCCGCGCCGAGCTGGGTCGCATCGTCAGCGAGCGCATGACCGTCGAGCGGCTGCGCGAGTGGGTGCAGAGCCCGCAGGGCGAGCGCTTCATGAGCGAGCGCGGCGAGGCCTTCCGCGACACCTTCCACAACAGGCTTCGCGAAGGCGGTCCCGGCCTCGCCGTCGGCCTGATCAGCCTGCTGGGGGCCGAGCAGTTGGCCGACATCGTCGGCCTCGACGCCCGCAACCACCCGCACGAGCGCTTCATGTTCGTCGTGGGCTTGAGCCACCTCACCGGGGTGGGCGCCGGCGCGATCAACGAGGTCTTTCTCAACCGCTCGCTGGGCCAGGCCTTCGGCTTCGTCGAGACCCGCGCCGTGGCGGCGGGCGGCGAGGCCGCGGTCCAATTCACCTACGAGGCGCGCGGCAGCCTGGGACGGGCGCTGTTCGACTCGCTGACCCGCAATTACGGCCTGCGCGGCGGCCTCACCCGCATGACCTTCAACGGCGCGCGGGGCCTGGTCACCATGCCCTTCCGCGCGGCTTGGGGCATGGGCCCGGGCCTGATGGCCTCGGCCATCGTCGACCGGACGATCGGCAGCCAATTCGCCGAGGGTTCGACGGCGCGCCACGCGATCCGCTTCGGCTCTTTCTTCCTGCCCGACATCTACCGGATCGCCCGGGGGAACCAAGCGGCCTTGATCTTCGAGACCCGCCCGATGCGCTGGGCCGGCCGCGCCTTCGCCGCCGGCTTCATCGCCGACATGGCCTTCTCCGGCGTCAACCGCTGGCAGCACGGCTCTTCCGGCGCGGCCACGATGAACATGGTCTATCAGCGCGCCAACGAGCTGCACGACCGCGACGAGGGGCTGCTGCGCGGCGTCGTCGACGGGGCCTTCGAGATGATCGCGCCCCAGGTGTCCGCTTGGTGGGACTCCGTCGAGTTGGACGGCATCGGTTTTAGGCCGAACCGCTACCAGAACGCCGCCCGCGAGGAATTGCGCGCCTTCTCGGTCGACACCACGCGCCGCGCCGACGAGACGCTGCGCCGCCACGCCTTCTTCGGCTCGGGCGGCGCGAGCCTCGATCCGGATTTCTACACGCGGGTCGATTGGGGCTTCCTGCGCGGCGAGAACCGCCTGGAGGACATCCGCCTCCCCGACGGCCGGGAGATCCCGGTGCGCGACATCCTCGACCAGCTCCAGGACCCGACGGTGGCCCGCCGCTTCACCGGCGACCATCCCGAGGACCAAGTCGCCTACATCCAACGCCAATTCCGCGGCTACCGCCTGAGCCGCGCCGAGGTCGAGCAGGCCTTGGACCGCATCTCGCTCCACGCCCTGCGCAACGACCTGGCCTCCTTGAGCCAGTTCGACCTGCCCGAGAACGCCGCGATGCGCGGCCTCTTCGACGAGCGCGGCGCCCTGCGGCCGGGGCAAGAGGGCGCGCTTTTGCGGCACCTCTTCCCCGAACATGCGCCCGCCGAGGCGGATATTCTCGCCCAGCGGCGGGTGAGCCTGGCGCTAAGAATCCTGCAGGCCCGCAGCAGCGGCGACGCCGCGGCCGCGGAGCCCTATCTGGCGGTCGCCCGGCGCATCGGCCTGGCCGACGCGGCGGGCGAGATCGTCGACCCGGCGATCCGCGCCCGCGCCGAGACCGAGCTGGCCTCGGCCCGCGCGCATATGTTGGGCATGGGCGTCGGGGGCGGCGGGACGAACGCCGGCCTAAACCCGCGCCACGCCCTCGCCATGCGCCTGGGCGGGGTCTCCTTCGGCGCGTCCGCTCCGCGATTGACAGGCCACGGCTAAGCCGGGTAGAGCTCGGAATTTAAATATAAATTCCGAAGCTTATGACCGAGAAGTATTATCTGAAAACCTACGGCTGCCAGATGAACGAGCTGGACGGCTCCCAGATGGGGCGCCTGCTCGCGCGGCAGGGCTATGCGCCGACCGAGGATCCGGAAGAGGCCTCGGTGATCCTCATCAACACCTGCAGCATCCGCGAGAAGGCCAGCCAGAAGGTCTACAGCGACGTCGGCCGCTTCCGCTCCCTCAAGCTGAAAAATCCCAAGCTCGTCTTGGGCGTGACGGGCTGCCAGGCCCAGGCCGAGGGCGTGCATCTGCAAAAGCGCTTTCCCTACCTCGATCTCGTCCTCGGCCCCGACCACACCGGGCGCCTGCCCGAGCTGGTCGAGCGGGTGCGGCAAGAGGGCGGCCAGCACCTCGCCGCGGTCAAGCTGGAGAAGCGCGAGGAATACCAGTTTCTCAACCTGCTCCCCGACGAAGAGGAGGGCGCCCACAAGGCCTTCGTCACCATCATGAAGGGCTGCGACAATTTCTGCTCCTTCTGCATCGTGCCCTTCGTGCGCGGCCGCGAGGTCTGCCGCGACGCCGACGAGATCGTCGCCGAGGTCCGCGAGCTCTCCGCGCGCGGTACTCAAGAGGTCACGCTCTTGGGGCAGAACGTCAACTCCTACGGCGTGGGCCGCCACGCCCGCGACCCCAACGCGCTGTCCTTTCCGCGCCTGCTGCGCCGCCTCGCCGAAGAGACCGGCATCCGGCGGATCCGCTTCACCACCTCGCACCCCAAGGATCTCTCCGACGAGCTGATCGAGGAATTCCGCGTCAACGAGAAGCTGGCCTCGCACTTCCACCTCCCCGTGCAGTCCGGCTCCAACGCGGTCCTCGAGCGCATGTACCGCGGCTACACCCGCGAGGAATACGTCGCCAAGGCGCGCCGCCTGCGCGAGGCCCGGCCCGACATCGCCCTGGGTACCGACCTCATCGTCGGCTTCTGCGGCGAGACCGAGGAGGAATTCCAAGCCAGCATGGACTTGCTGGAGGAGCTGCGCTACGATTCGATCTACTCCTTCGTCTATTCGGAGCGGCCCAAGACGACGGCGGGCCTCTACTTCAAGGACGACGTCCCGGAGGCGGTAAAGCAGGAGCGCCTGCAGCGCCTTCAGGCCTTGCAAAACCGCATCGGCTGGGAGAAGAATCGTTCTTACGAGGGCAAGGACCTAGAGGTCCTGGTCGAAGGCCCTTCCCGCAGCGGCGACACCTACGCGGGGCGCAGCTCGCAGAACCACGTCGTTCATTTCGCGGGGACGGAGGCCGACGTCGGACAAATCGTGAAGGTGAGGGTGACCCACGCCGGGGCCAATTCCTTGATCGGAGTCAAACATGACTGAGGACAATGCGCCGCTGATCCGGATGAAGGTGACGGGGCTGACCATCGACCCCTTCACCAACATGCCGATCATCATCCTGAAGGACTTCGAGGAGAAGATGGCGCTGCCCATCTGGATCGGTCTCATCGAGGCCTCGGCGATCGCGACCGAGCTCGAGAAGATCCAGCTGGCCCGGCCCATGACTCACGACTTGCTGCGCAACATCCTGGGCGAGCTGGACGTCAAGGTCTCGAAGGTCGAAGTCAACGACCTGGCCGACAACACCTTCTACGCCAAGATCTTCCTCAAGAAAGACGACGAGGAGATCGTCATGGACTCGCGGCCCAGCGACGCCATCGCCCTGGCCCTGCGCACCTCCTCGCCGATCTTCGTCGACCGCCGGGTCATGGAAAAATCCCGGCGCATCGACCTGTCCAAGACCCTGGACGAGGACAAGGCCAAGCAACAGAAATGGACCGAGATCCTCGAGAACCTCTCGCCCGAGGATTTCGGCAAGTACAAGATGTAGGTCCCATGAAGAAATTTTTCAAAAATTGGGGGCCGGTGCTGGCCTACTTCGGGTTGATCTTTTTCGTTTCCTCGCGCCCCGTCCAGGTCGGCGCCGGCGTCGACAAGCTGCTGCACGTCCTCGAGTACGCGGCGATGGGCTTTTTGACCGCGCGCGGGATCATGCTCACCTGGGACCTGCCGCGGGCCTGGGGCGTGGCCGCTGGCGCGGGCCTGGCCGGGCTGTTGGGCGTGATCGACGAGTTTCACCAGTATTTCGTGCCCGGTCGCGACGCCTCGCTTTATGACGGCCTGGCGGACCTGGTCGGCGCGGTCCTGGGGGCTTTGCTCTTCGTTTACCTGGGCGTCCTGCTTTACCAGAGCCACAAGCTCTACCCGGACGCCCATGACAAGTGCTGCTGAGGCATGATCCATCCTTACCAAGACAAATGGCCGACGCTCGGCGAAGGCGTCTTTCTCGCGGAGGGGAGCCACGTCATCGGCGACGTGACGCTGGGCGAGGGGGCCTCGATCTGGTTCAACACCGTGGTCCGCGGCGACGTCTTTCCCATCCGCATCGGCCGCAAGACCAATATCCAGGACAATTGCACGATCCACGTCACCGGCGGCGTCCATGCCGCGACGATCGAGGATGAGGTGACGGTCGGGCACCGGGTGATCCTGCACGGCTGCACGGTGCGGCGCCGCGCCCTGATCGGGATGGGCTCGGTGGTCTTGGACGGGGCGGAGGTGGGGGAGGAGAGCCTGATCGGCGCCGGCTCGCTGGTCACGCCCGGCACCGTCATCCCGCCGCGGGTCCTGGCCCTCGGCTCGCCCTGCAAGGTGATCCGACCCCTGCGCGAGGAGGAGATCACCGGCTTGGCCCTGTCGGCTGAGCATTATTTTGACTTGGCGCAGCAATATCTTCTGGGCCGGAAGTAAGGCCCCGCTTCGCAAATAATTTCTGTGCAGAACTCGAAAAAATCTTCCCTTTTTTTTCCGGATTGAATAATCCCTCACAACTCTCAATTTTTTTTGTCGAGAGATTTCCATATCGATCCTAAATATTTGGTTTTTTCGTAGGGAGGCGGGCGGATTTTTCGCCGTCCGCAGATGATGACCGATTTTTCTCAACGGATCCTCGGCGGGGGTGCAGCCGTTTCGGGTGAGACGTCGCGGGAGGGCCTGCGGGCCGCTTCCGGGACCGCGTCCGCGCACGTCGCCGTCCTCGCGTCTCTGCTGGACCAAATCGGTTTCGCGGCGCCGGAAGGCGCGGCGGGCGCGCATCCCTTCCGTGAAGCCCTCTCCGGCGGCGCGGCCGAAGACCTGCGCGGCGCCTTAAGCCGCCTGCGAGCCTCCGATCGTGCGCGGCTGGCCACGCACCTGCCCGAGGCCGCCCTTCAAGAGCTTCTTTCCATTTCCCAAGAAAGCGATCCGGAGCTTTTCGCCGAGTCGCTGTACCAATGGGCCCGGCGACAGGAGGCCGAGGACCGACTTGACGCCGCCGGCTTGGTCTACGGCACCTTCGCCCAGCGCGAGGCGGGCGGGGACTATTTGCTGGCCGGCGCCGGCGAGGGGCTGCGGACCCGGGCCGCCCAAAGCCTCGACGCGATTCTCGGGCGCGGGGCCGCGGGGCCGCGCGCGGAATTCCTGCTGCGCCGCCTGGCCCGCGAGGCCTCCAATCCGGTGATGATCGCCGGCATGGCGACGGGGAGCTTCGTCTTTTCCACCGCGCGCACCGCCATCCTTTCGCGCCTGTTGGCCGCGCCGACCCGCTCCGTCCTGGGCGCCCGGGCCCTGGCCTCCACGGGGGCCTTCCTGCTCGAGGTCCCGGCCTTCTGGGCGACGACCAAGGGTCTGAACGAGGCCATCGCGCCCGGCAGTCAGCGTTGGGACATGGCGACCAATGCCCGCGAGCTGGCGGGCCTGGGCCTGACGCTGGGCGCCCTCAAGCTGAGCGGCCTGGCGAGCGGCGCCCTGTCGCGCCGCCTGGCACGGAGCCCGAACCCGCTGGAATGGAGTGCCGGTGAACGCCTGGGCCACGGGTTGCTCCAGCAGGGCGGGATGCTGGCCGGTATCATGGCCGGGCACCGACTCGAGGAGGCGGTGGGCTTGCGACCGCACCTGGACGGCGCCACCGCCTTGATCGATTCCCTCGGGATGCTTCTGCAGTTTCACGTCGGCGGCCGGCTCTCGCAGACCGCCTTGGGCCCCGGATTTCAGGCCTACAGCCGTGAGTTGGAGACGCGAAGCCGCCGGCTCGAGGGTATGGCCCTCGCGGAGTTGGCAGGACGCCTCCGCGGCGGCCTCGGCGGATCGGGGCCTTCGACCGGCTTTGGCGCGCCCGTTTATGCGATGGCGATGAGCGGCGCGGGCGGCGGTCGCGGCCCCTCCGGGCCTCGCCCCGGCGAGCTTCCGCCCGGGGTGATGGCGATGATGGGAGGGGAGGGCTCGAAGGTTTCGAACCCCGTGAACCCCGCGCGCGAGCGCGGGATTCGCATCGACGTCCCGCCCGCCCTGCCCGAGCGCACGGGTCGGACCCAAGACGACTTGTTCGCCCCGCCCTTGGGCGCCGACGAGATCCTCCAGGCCGTTCGCGAACTGCCCATCCATCTGGAGATCACCTCCCGCCTCGAGTCGCGCACCGGCGAGTGGGCCCGGACCAGCGACGCCGACTTAGGCAATGCGGTGGGCGAGGCCCTCGAGGCGAGACTCGGCGAGATCGCCCGGCACCCGACCTACGAGTCCCTGCGGGCCTTGGCGGAGCGCCCCTTGCTGGAGACGGATTTCTCCCGCGTGCCCCGCTACGAGACCCTGCCGGAGGAGCTGCGCGAGGCCCTGGATTCGGCCGCGGACCTGATGCAGATCACGCAGTACGCCCTGCGCTCGAACCAATTGGAGATGTTGGACGCCGCGCGGGAGCAACTCCGGCCGGAAAGCCAGACCGTCTACCAGGAATTGCTGACGGTGATTCGCCTGCTGAAGGGCCCGCGGCTGGCGATGCCGGCGGGCGACATCGCGCGCGGCGACGAAGTGATCGGTCCCGATTCCGCGGTCCTGTCCCACGGCGCCGGCGCCATGTCGTCGTGGCTGCGGGTGATCAGCCGTCGGGTGGTGCCCGGAGGACTGCCTTGGTACGCGCGGCTCCTCGCCACCGAGGCCAATTACAGCGCCGTGAAGAGCCTTAGGACCACCGGCAAGAATCCCTTCATGTCGCCGGCGATGAGCCATAACTTCGAGGGCGACGTCCCCATCGAGCCGGTCTACTTCAACGCCCAGGACCTGGCCAACAGCGACGCGGTCGCGCGGACTCTGTATCGAACGGTGCGGGTACAGATGCTCAACGTCCCCGCCAAGGCCCTTCCCGAGATCCTCACGGAGTCCTTCGTCAGGCAATTGCCGGAGCGCGCGATACTGATCTCGGCGATCGGCGGGGTGGTCGAGCCCAAGGACGAGGCCCCGCAGTTCCCCAGCGATTTCGTCCGCGAGCGCCTGGACCGCCACGGGCGGGGCGACGTCGAGATCGTGAGCCTCTCCGGCTATGTCCCCGCCGACAAGCTCTGGTCCGGCGAGCGGGTCTCGATCAGCCTCTCTGCCAGAGAGGATGAGGCCAATCCCGGCGCGCCGCGCGAGGCGGCCCGGCTGGTCGCCCGGCTGCTGGCCGGCGACACGATGAGCAACGACTACGTCACCGCGACGCTGTCGCATTGGGAGCGTTCGTCCAACGTCGGCAAGGTATTGAAGAATGTCTTCACCCTCGAGGCGGGATGGCGGGCGGGCCGGATCGCCCGCGAGGTCGTCGAGGCCCAGCAGGGCCTGGCGTCCGACAGCCCCCGTTATCGCGAGCTGCAGGATTTGGGCCGAGGCCGCTACGCCGAGGCGCGCGAGCACATCAAGGACATGATGCGCTCGGTGCTTTTGAACAACGAGGGCGTGAAACCCCGCGTGGCCGATTACAAGCCCGAGGTCTGGATGGATTTCGACGAATGCGCGACTATCTACTTCGACAACCTGGTCGAACTGTTCCGTCGGGCCCGCCGCATGAGCATCCGCGAGGCCAGCGCCGACGACATCCACAACCTGCTGAAGACCGAGGTCTTCGAGGCGCCCCGCGATCGGCGGGTCGCGACGACCCGCAACCCGCGCTACGGCATCGCCCGGGCCCTGCACGAGATGCTGGTCGAGCACGGCCTGCCCTTCCGCGACTACAGCGAGGTCGGCCCCAACGTCACCGTCGAGGGGCTGAACAGCCTAGACCCTATTTTGAGGCTCTATCACAATCCGCGGCGCGACATCGAGCAGCGCCGCTTGCCAGATGCCGTCTACGAGCTGCACGAGCGGGTCTTTGGCAAGCGCGTGGAGCGCCCGCCGGAGATCCGCGAATACCTGCGCTGGGCGGTCGACCGCCAGCCCCGGACCGCCGAGGCCCGGGGCATGCAGGCCGTCCTCCGGGACACCGGTATCAATCCCGTCCGGCTCCGGCAGGCCCTGGAGGGGAGCGACGAGCGCACTTTGGCTTTCCTCGGGCGCGAGCTGCGGCGCTTGAGCGTCTACCACGCCCGCGTCCAACACGCCCGCCGGGCGATTCGCACCGGCGCGGCGGAAAACACGGAGGAGATGTCCGGGGAGATGCGCGAGCGCGAGGCCCTCTTGCAGCGTCAAGTCGAGTTTGTCCGACAGTTGAAAGAGGCGGCGCTGCGCGGGCAATTCGTCTCCGCGCTCCGGATCCCCCGCCCGATCGGGCCCTACGAAAACGCCTTCGAGATCGTGCGCCGGGACGCCGAAGGCGAGCGCCCCACCCATCAGGTCTTCGTCCGCCTCAACCTGGACGAGGCCCTGAAGCGCCTCACGCAGCTGGGGATGCTGCTGCGCCGCTTTCCGCCCGAGAATCCCGTCGAGATCGACATTCGCATCCCCGAGTCCGCCCGTACCCCCGAAAACATCCACAAGCTCTTCGAGCTCGAGCTGACCGGACGGGAGATCGTCCGCGCCTTCCAGTCGCAGCGGCCGGGCAGCATCCGCCTGAGCATCGACCGCCGCAGCACCGAGAGCGAGGCGTCGCTGCGCCACGAGCCCCCCTCGGACGCCTTCTATCAATCCCTGGAGCCCCTCGCCCGGTGGGTCTTGAAGCGCGCGTCCGGCGAGGCGGTCCGCCGGGAGGAAGTCCGGGCCTTGCTGCGCAGCCCCCGCCACGAGACCAACGGCGTGACCGACCGTCTCCTCTCCGAGGGCAACGGTTGGGTGATGCTGCTCACTCCTTCCGAGGGTCCGATCCAGTCAGGGATTCGCACGATGCTGACGCGCCCGGAAAAGTCCACGCTGATGGGGATATACTCGGGGGACCGGCTGGTCGATACCTTCGCGGTCTATCGCTACGATGCGGGGGAAGCTCGGATATTGTCCCACCGCCTGTTGACGGATTTCCGCCGCTCCCTCGCGGACAGCTGGGGCTACCAAAACTTGAGCTCGGTGGATTTCTTCCAAGGCCTGCCCGTCGAGGAGTTCATTCGCGACTACCAAGAGTACGCGCGGCGCGAAAATATTTCCGTCACCGAGGTCCGTCCCATTCCGCTGCGTTCCACCCCCGTCGAGGAGGCCTTGATCGGAAGGAATCCGCAGATCAATCCGGCCATCCTGAAGGTCTACCTCATGCTTTCCGGGGAGAGGGGCGAGGCCTTGATCCGGGCGAGCGACCCGCTCTACGAGCTGCCGCCCGAGGAGGCGCGGAGCCGCTTCGCCGCGCTCGCGGAGCCCGCCCTCCGGGAGTTCTTCCCGGAGGACGCCCCGGCCTTGCACAACAACCCCCTCTACTTACTCTACCAGAAATTCGGCTTTCAGCCGGGGGTCAGCCCCCTGCGGTCGCGGCCGGAATAATCCCCACAACCCTTGGCAAAAACCGCCGATATAATAAAGAGTTAGCCTGCATTTTTCGGAACGGGTCACGGTGAGGACATGCCGGATATTATCCATGAATTTCATGGGCTTATTTCGGCAACGGTAAACCAGGGCATGAGATGACGGAGCTCCCGCGCAACTTGTTGGATCGGGGCCTGCCCGCCTTTGGGTCGGGTTGGGGGCTTGCCCGCGCGTCCACGGCCCGGTCCGAGCCTGCCGCAGGCCCCGCGGCCCTGGCCTACCTCCTCGACCAGCTCGCCTTTCCCTCTGAAGCGGCCGGCCCCCTGCGGCAGGCCTTGCAGACGGGGGAGGCCCGCGACCTCGCCTCGGCTCTGGCCCGCCTGAGCGCCGCCCAGCGCGACCGGCTTCGTTCGCAGCTTTCCGGCTCCTCCCTCGAGGAGCTGATCGCGATCTCCCGCGAGAATGACGGCCCACTCTTCGCCGAGGCTCTATTGCTGTGGGCCCAGCGGGAAGAGGTTGCGAACCGCCTTCCGACGGCCGGCCTGGTCTACCAATTTCTATCGCAGCGTGAAGCGGGGGGAGAGTTCTTGCTCCCCGGCGCGCCCGAGGCCCTGCGTCGCCGCGCCACGGAGCGGCTGGACGCGATGCAAGGCCGCGGGGCCATCGGCAACCGCGTCGAGTTCCTCAGTCGCCGCCTGGCCCAGGAGGCCTCCGACCCGGTGATGATCGCGGGTATGGCCACGGGCAGCCTTGTCTTTTCGACCGCGCGTACCGCCTTTTTGTCGCGCCTGCTGGCGACGCCGGGGCGCTCGGCGGTCGCGGCGCGCGCCCTGGCCTCTACCGGCGCCTTCGCCCTCGAGGTCCCCGCCTTCTGGGCGACGACGAAGGGCCTGCACGAGGCGATCGCGCCCGGCAGCCAGGCCTGGGACCTGCGCAGCAATCTTCGCGAAATCTCCGGCCTCGCCCTGACCTTGGGCGCCCTCAAGCTGAGCGGCGCCTTGGCCTCCGGCCTGTCGCGGCGCCTGGCCTCCACGCCCAATCCGGCCCTGATGGGATCGGGCGAGCGCTTGGCCCACGGCGTCCTGCATCAAGGCGGGATGCTGGGCGGCATCCTGCTCGGACACCGCCTGGAGGAGGCCGCGGGCCTGCGCCCGCACGTCGACGGCGCGACGACGATGGTCGATTCGCTCGCGATGCTGTTGCAATTCCACGTCGGCGGCCGGCTTTCGCACCATGCCCTGGGGCCGCGCTTCCAGGCCTACACCCAAGATCTCGAGATGCGCGGGCGCCTGCTCGAGCAGCAGGCCTTGGCGGAAGGCCGCGCCCGCATGGGCGCCGGGCTGAGGGACTTCTTCGACGGCGGCGCGGCGGGCGGGCTTGTCCCGGCCGCGGCGACTGCGGGGACGGGACGCGGCCGGCGCGGCGCCGACGGGATGGCGGAGGCGCGCAGCCACATCGCGATGATGTCGATGGATCCGGAGGGGCCGCGGGACGGCGCCGGTTTCACTATGGAGCTCCCGGCCCCCGCGGGGACGGCTCGGCGCGCCGCGCAGGAGCCCAAGGCGACCTTACCCGAGCGCCGGGGCAACACGGTCGACAGCCTGAACAACTTGGTGGACCGCTTCGAGCCCGAGATCGCCCCGCCGAAGCTGATTCGGCTCCTGCCGGAGCCGGTGCAGGCCGAGATCCTTCAGCAGATACGCTTCAGCCGGGAGAATATCGGGCAGATCAACGAGCAGCATTTCGGGCGCGGCTTGGGTCTGGCCCTCCAGGCCCGCATGCGGGAGATCCACGAGGGGCTCTCCAGGCTGTCCTTAAGCGAACCGATGGAGTTGTTGCCGGAGAATTTGCAAGGGGCCATCCGCGCGGCGGACGAAATGGTCAACGTCGTCGAGTACCTGCCTCGCTCCAACCAGCGCCGCATCCTGAACACCCTGTGGGAATCCGTGGATCCCGATATTTTCGTCTCTTATCCCGAATTCAAGCGGGTCTTAGTCGACCTCTTGGGTCCGCATTTCGCCCCGCCTTTAGGCGAGATTGCGCGGGGTTCCGAGGTGCTGCAGCCGCACCAGGCCGTCCTCTCGATCGGCTCGGGCGACATGATGGGCCTTTTGGCGCTCTACCGCCACCAGATCCGCCCGGGAGGCCATTCTTGGCGGACGCGGCTCTTCGTCAACGCGCGCCAGCCCCAGGTCGCCAACGAGATCAACGAGCACGGCACCTACGAGGCCAACACCAACCTGCGCGGCATGCAGATCAACTACGCGCAGGACCCGAAGATTGTCGCCGTCGGGCCCCAAGGCTACGAGGGCATCACGCGGGAAATGCTGCAGCGGACCGTGCGTCTGCAACTGCTCAACGTCCCCAGCGACAAGCTCCATGAGGTGCTTACGCCCGAGTACATCCGGGGCCTGCCGGAAAACGCCG
>SZOV01000073.1 GCA_030263375.1 Deltaproteobacteria bacterium PRO3 | reverse complement strand
TACCGCTCGCAGCGCGAAGGCCTGCCCGCTGTCCAGGGCCTGCTTCACTTCGGGCGGCGCCGCGGCGGCGTCGCTTCCCATGGAAGCTTCCGGCCCCGTATCGGCGACGCGATTCCCCGCCAAGTCGAAGAGCGTGAAGCGATAGGGGCTGCCGGCGGCGAATTTTTCCAGGCGCTCGCCGAGCGCCTTGGCGCGCGAAGGGGCGAGGACCGCCCCTTGCAGGCCGGGCGCGGCTTCGAACCATTCCTGCTGTAGGTCCTGCCGCGCGTTGGTGAGGAGGAGGTTTTCCAGGAAGCGGACCAGCAGGAGATCCCCGGCGACCACGGCCAGCAGAAGGACGGCGAGGTAGGCGAGGAAAATTTTTGCGGAAACGCGCATAGCATCAGGGTCGGGGACTCGGCGGCGCCCCGAGGCGGGCCGCTCGGGTCAGGCCTTCTCGGCGAAGCGATAGCCGATGCCTCGGACGGTCTCGATGTAATTCTCGAACTTGCCCAGCTTCTCGCGCAGCCGCTTGACGTGGGTATCGACGGTGCGGGTGGTGACAAAGGCGTCGTAGCCCCAGACCTTGTCCAGTAGGGTATCGCGCGTCTGGACCCGGCCCTTGGTCTCGAGCAGGTAGCGCAGCAGCTTGAACTCGATCGCGGTGAGCTCGATCTCCTTCCCGGACAGCCAGACCTTGTGCCGGGCGAGGTCCAGCAAAAGCTCGCCGAAGCGGAGCTGCGGCGTCTCCTCGGCGCCTTCCGCCTTTTGCGTGCGGCGCAGGACGGCCTTGGCGCGCAGCAGCAGCTCGCGAGGACTGAAGGGTTTGGTGAGATAGTCGTCGGCGCCCAGCTCGAAACCAACCACTTTGTCGATCTCCTCGCCCTTGGCGGTGAGCATGATGACCGGGATCGCGCGCGTCTCGGCGGCGCCTTTGAGGACGCGGCAGACCTCGAGCCCGTCCATGCCGGGGAGCATGAGGTCGAGGACGATCAGGTCGGGCTTGCGCTCGCGGGCCTTTTTCAGCCCCTCTGCCCCGTTGCCGGAGACCTCGACGCGGAAGCCGGCCTGCTGGAAGTGAAAGGAGAGGAGCTGCTGGATGTCGGCCTCGTCCTCGATGACGAGCACTTTCAAATTGTCGGAAGCCATCCGTCGTCCTCCGGCCTCGCGCGGGGATCGCGCGAGTCGGCGTGAGCATGATCGAGACGCTCGCATTTTCCAAGAAGAAAATGGAAACTAGGGAATGACGAAGGAGAAGGAATCCTCCTGCACGTCGGCCTCGTCGAAGAAGGCGTCCTCGCTGGGCGCAAAGCGCAGGGAGGCGTGGATGTTGGCCTCGATCTGCAACGCGATGGCCCGGATCTCGGGAATCGGCGAATCGGCGCTGATCACCAGGACGCCGTTCAAGATGGAGAGCAGCGTCGGCAGATCCAGGGTCTGGAGCACCGTGTAAATCAATCCCGGCAGGCTTAAGTCGAGCCAGGTCTTGATCTTGAAGGCGATGAAAAGCCGGTTGAGGCCGGGACCGAAGTCGAGGGCCTCGGGGGTCTCGACGCGCAGGGCGGGCGCCTCCCGACTGAGGAAGCGGAAGCGGATCAGCGAGATATTGAGGATGGGCGTGATCTGAAGCGTCCCCTCGACCACAACGGAATGTCCGACCAGCGGCCCGGTGACGAGCGGGTCGTCCTCCGCCCCCGGAGGGATCTCCGCGGCGTCCAAATTTTCCAGCTTGAGGTCCATGCGCTCGTAGAGTCCCTCCGGGACGCCGACCGTGCCGAAGGGCGGGAGTGCCTCGTCGACGATCCCCGAGGCCTGCACCAGGCGCACGACGAAGGGCCCGGCGGACTCGACGCCCGGGCTGAGCGCGTCGTCGAAGTCAAGGTCCTTCAGGAAGAGGCGCACCTCGTCGACGGCGATGAGCGGGCTGACGTTGAGCTGGAGGCTTTTCAGGAAGCTGGCCGGCGCCGGCAGCGTCGTGCTGGTGGCGGGCCGCATCTCGACCTCGGTGAAGCCGGGGGTGGGGCGGGTCGCGGGATTCTCGGAACCCGGGCCGCCGGCCAGATCGCCGTCGGAACCGCTGGGGTCGCCGCCGGTCGGCCCTACGGCACAGCCGATCAAGAGCAGAAAAAAGAGTAAGGACAGCGGGAATAACCGCAAAATCGCGCGCAAGCTCCTACCTCCTCCTTACCCAGCAACGAGAGCGCCATTTATTTTAATTCCGACCCATGGAAAACAAAACGAGAAATTTCAAATCGAAACCCGCGAAATGGAAATAATGAAATTACCTCAACCGCTGGGGGTTGAAGGGGGATGGCGAAGAGCAAACAGCCTGCAAAAAAGATCAGAGCGGATGAGCTCTCGCCTATCCACTCCGACCCGGGGGCACACTTGATATTTTTTTTGTTCCGGGAATTTTTTTTCTTCCCGGCTGCGTCAGCGACGCATGCTAGAAGATATTGCAGGCATTGTGCCAAGC
Organism: Deltaproteobacteria bacterium PRO3; assembly: GCA_030263375.1. Taxonomy (NCBI): domain Bacteria; class Deltaproteobacteria; species Deltaproteobacteria bacterium PRO3. The sequence continues at coordinate 14,729 of SZOV01000073.1, read as the reverse complement.
TTGGAATATTTTTTTAACCTATTGAAATAATAGAGATAATTTTATTAAACCCCCTATTGAAATTAAAATTTATACATTCTTATTATTTAAATAATAATCCAAATTATAAATTAAATTATAAAATTAAAAATATGCGTCCCACCTTCCCTCCGCATCCGATTGCGGCCGCGGGGCGGAGGCGCTACATTTTCCGGACACCCCTGCGGAGCACGCCATGCAATGGGCCTCGACACTCAGCCGCGATCCCGATCTATCCCGGGCCGTCCTCCAGGCCGCGGAGGCGCTGACGGCGCGGCTCGGCGGAGCGCGTCCCGACCTGGTCGTCGCCTTTCTCGCGGGCTACGGCGCCGAGGCCGCCCTCTCCTTTCCGAAGCTGCTAACCGATAAGATCCCCCCGCGCTGCCTGATCGGCTGCACCGCGGGCGGCGTGATCGGCGACGGCGAGGAGGTCGAACGTTCGCCCGCCCTTTCCCTGACCGGCGCGCTGCTGCCGAATGTCGAGGTGCGCGGCTTTCACCTCGCCCCGGAGGCCGTCCCCTCCCCCAACGAAGAGGCCCAGGCCTGGGAGGCCTGTCTGCGGACTCGCGCCGCGGACCGTCCTCACTTTATTTTGCTGCCCGATCCCTTCAGCTTCGACGCGGCCCGCTTCCTGGACGGACTGGATCGGCATTTTCCGGAGGCGAGGAAGGTCGGAGGCCTCGCCAGCGGGGCCGCGCAGCGCGGCCTCAACCGGCTCTTCCTCAACCAGGAGACCTACGACTCCGGCGTCATCGGCGCCTCGCTGTGGGGCGACATCGCCGTGGACACCCTGGTGGCCCAGGGCTGCCGTCCCATCGGCCAGCCGATGTTCGTCACGCGCTGCCAGCAGAACCTCCTGCAGGAGCTCGACGGGAAGCCCCCCTCCGCGGTCCTGCAGTCGCTCTACCACCAGCTCGAGCCGCGCGACCAAGAGCTGTTCCGCCAGTCGCTGTTTTTGGGATTGGTGATGAAGGAGGCGCAGCGCGAGTACCGGCAGGGCGATTTCCTGATCCGCAACATCCTCGGCGTCGACGAGTCGCGCGAGTCGCTGGTGGTCGGCGCCCTGCTGCGCGAGGGCCAGGTGGTGCAGTTCCACCTGCGCGACGCCAGGACCTCCAGCGAGGACCTGAACGCCATGCTGATCCGCTTCAAGACGGAGCACTTGAGCGACGTCCCGCCGGCCGGCGCCCTGCTCTTCTCCTGCCTGGGCCGCGGGGCCCAGCTCTACGGCGAGCCGAACCACGACTCGCGGGTCTTTCGCCGCTTCGTCGGGGAGGTGCCGCTGGGTGGCTTTTTCTGCAACGGCGAGATCGGCCCGGTCCACGGCCAGACCTACCTGCACGGCTACACCAGCTCCTTCGGGATCTTTCGCTCCGCCGCGAAAACCAATTCCTAAGGCTCCGCTGCCGGAACGCTCTCCGAAAGCTCAGGAAAAGGAGATGGGTCGAAGGTCGGGGTATGCCCCTCCGCCCTCCGCCGGAGAGATACCAACAATCGGGGACTACCCTCGGGAAGCTCGCTGATTTCCAGGGAAACAGGCGGAATTCCCTGCGCCTCCATTTCCTCGGAAAGCCGAGACGCGAGAGCTGAGGAATGCCTGCGCCCTTCCCGTCCGCTTTGGCGGGTCGCTAACAAGAGGAGTTCTATTTCCAGTTCGGGAAATTCCTTGATCGCCTTGCCGACGCGGACCACCTCTTCCTTGGCTTCCGGAGAAAGCAGGACGCGACCGAAAGACAGAGGAAAGGGGCCGTAACGGGAAGGAACCCATTGCCATTCGATGCTGGGCTCGAAGCCCAAGGACTGCCGGACGCCGTTGGAAAACACATGCTTGGCGTCCTGGCTCAATGCCTCGGCCGCCAAATAGGCGAGCTTGAGCCTGGGCGTGATTTCGCCGTCTTCCGCCTCCTCTATGAAAAACTTCAGGCCGAGCAATTGAGCCATGGGAAGGGGCCACAGCCCCTGTACCACGGATTGGATCCTGCCGAAGAGCCGTTGATAGCTCTCCTCGGGAGGAACGGACCTCTCTTCCCTGCCCACGCCAAAAAAACCGGCCCAATCCGTTTCCTTCTCTTCGCCGAAAAATCCCGGGCTCTGGATCAAGATCAATCGGACCGGGACTTTCAAGCGCTCGCTCGCCAGCTTCTCGAATCTCCCTTTTTCCTCCGATCCGAAGATCCAATTGGTGCTCACCCGCACGACGGCGCGCAAGCCGTCGGGAGCGTTCTCGATCGAAATTTTTTCGATGTCCGAGCGGTTTTTGACGCGAAACAGCCCTTGCCCGATCTCATGAATGACCTTGACCTGCGTTTGCTCTCTCCCGCGCTTCTGTACCTGGGCCACCACGCGGTTGAGCGCCTCCTGCAGGGGAAAATATACCAGAAGGAAAAAAACCAATATGACCGCGAGACGCGCCTGCAGCGTGCCGATCTTGCTCCAAATCATCCCGAAACGCCGACGGCTCAGCCAGGTCTCGAGCCGCGAGAGGTTGCCGGGCCGGCTCTGCCATTCGTCCACCTGCGCCTTGACCCTTCTACCACCCATACCCACTACCAGGAAAACGAGCATCGAGGTCAGGACGATCGCGACCAAGTTCGCGGCGAAGAGAAGGCCCGCTCCCTTCGCGACGGAAATCCACTGGGGGTCGTAGTGCCGGATCCCGACGCCAAAACCCACCACGCAAAGCGGCGGCATCAAGGCCACCGCGATGGCCGTCCCGGGCAGGGCGGCCGTCAACCCCTTGGAACTCTTCAGGGTGGCGACGCTCCCTGCCAAACCGCTCAGCAGAGCCACCACCAAGTCGAGAATGGTCGGTTGGGTCCTCGCCAAAATCTCGGACGTAACCTCCTTGAAGGGTAATACGGAGGTAAAAAAAACAGCCGCCGCCAAGGCCGCGGCGACGCTCAGCAACAAGTTCACGATGGCCCGCACGCCCAAAAAGATGTCGCCGGTGGCAAGGGCCAAACCGATCCCCATAATGGGGGTCATCAGCGGAGAGATCAACATGGCCCCGATCACCACCGCGGCGCTGTTCAACGCCAGACCCAAGGTGGCGATGCCGCAGGCCAAGAGCAATTCGAACCAATAGGGTATATTGGAAAGCTTGGTCCCGACGATCGTCGAGATATAGATGGAAACGCGGGTCTCCGCGTCGATATTGAACCATCGACTGGCCTGTCTCGAAAGACGAACGAATAGGCTCTTGAGCATGCGGGCGGCAGCTTATCAAATTCCGAAATCCGACCTAAAGGAAAACTCTTCCATCGAGGAGTCGCCAAACCGGCGCGGGTAATAATCCATGATTTCCAGCAACCCTTCAGTCGCCCTACCGATAGGAAGACAAATCGTCCATTAACCGCGGGTTCGGTCTGCCTCGATAGGAGGATAAGATGAAGAAATTATACGCAAAACTGCTCACCATTGCCGCGCTCTGCGGGCTTTCCGCCTGCGGGGGCGCCGTCGCCAACCTGCAGGTCTTCAACGCCTCGCCGGACGCCCCGGCCCTCGACATCCTGCTGGACAACGAGGTCGTCGTGGCCGGCCTGCAGGACTTCGCCTTCGAGCAATACCAAGAGGTCGACGCCGGAAACACCGGGATCCGGGTCAACGAGGCCGGCACCTCCCGCACCCTGACCGAGCTCGGCGCCGCCCTGAACGGCAATCAAAGCTACACCCTGATCGTTTTGAATTTTCTCGACGACCTCGAGGCCCTGCTGCTGACCGACGACAACTCGATCGATCAGGCCTCCACCGCCAAGCTGCGCCTGGTGAACGCCTCGCCCAGCGCGCCCGCCTTGGACTTCTATTTCACCGCCCCCGGCACCGATCTTAATTCGGTGACTCCCCTGTTGAGCGACTTGAGCTTCAAGGAAGTCTCCAACTACCTCATCGTCGGCGCCAGCACCTACCAGGTCCGCGTCACGCAGGCCGGCACCAAGACGGTTCTGGTGGATTCGGGCAATTTCGTGCTGAGCCCCTCGCAGGTGCGCACGGGCGTGGTGGTCGACGCCGCCGGCGGCGGCGGGCCCTTCAACATCGTCTTCCTGCCGGACAAGCTGCAGTAGCCCTCAGGCCTTGGGCTCCAGCTCCTTGGCGCATTTCAAGGTCTGCGAGCCCCGCTCGTAGCGGCCGCGCAGCTCGTCGAGGACGGATTTTTCCCACAACGGAACGCCGACCCAGTAGGCGGCGCGGCCGATCATGTGCGCCGCGACCGGCGCGGTGAGCAGGAAGAACAAGATCCCCACCACCGCCTTGACGGTGACGGTCAGGTCGTCGAAGTAAAGCGCGACCGCCAGCAGCTGCAGCGCCACGCCCAAGGCCCCGGCCTTGGAAGAGGCGTGCATCCGCATGAAGAGGTCCGGCAGGCGAAAAATCCCCAAGGCCGCGATCCCCATCAGAAGGGTGCCCAAGACCATGGCGCCCATGGCGAACCATTCATTCATGGGCAGTCCCCCTCCGCATCAGGTATTTGGAAAAGATCACGGTGCCTAAAAACGAGATCAGGGCCAAGACCAGCGCCACGTCGAGGTAGACGGTCTCGCGCGCGTAGATCGCGAACAGCGCGATCATTCCCACCATGATCGACACCATCAAATCGAAGGCGACGACCCGGTCGGCGAGCGTCGGGCCGCGGAGGAGCCGGCAAAATCCCAGCACCAGGGCCAGCGACAGCAGGCCCCAGCATAGCGCCAAGGCGATGGGGAAGATCTCGTTCACGAATTACCTCAACAAGTCCAGAACCCGCCGCTCGAATCCCTCCCGGATCGAGCGCCGCGCCGCCTCCGGGTCTTCCAGGTACATCCCGTGGATGTATAGGGTCTTGCGGTCGGTGGAGACGTCCAGGCTCAACGTCCCCGGCGTCAGGGTGATGATGTTGGCCAACAAGGTGATCTCGCCGTCGGTCTGGGCCTCCAGCGGAAAGGCGAAGATCCCCGGCCTCATCCGCAGGCGGGGCCGCAGCACGTCGACGGCGATCTTGAAATTGGACAGCAGCAGCTCCCACGCGAAGGTGAAGACGAAGGCGACAGTCCGGCGCAGGCCGGAAAAGTACTTCGACTTCCGCTCCCGCTGGCTGGCCCACAGCACGAGGTAGCCCAGCAGGAAGCCCACTCCGAAGGAGGCGAGGCTGTAATTTTGGCTGACCGCCACGTAGACCAGCATCAAAAGCATGTTCCACAGGAACAAGGTCATAGGTTCGCTCCGAGCACCACGCGGATGTATTGCTCTTTATCCAACAGCTGCCGCGCCGTTGCCAAGGATAAGCGCAGCAGGGGCTCGCTGCACAGCCCCATCGCCAGGGTCAAGAGGGCAAGGCCGCCAAAGGGAACCCAGAGCAGCCGCGAAACCTTGGAAGGAGCGGAGGCACGCGGCGCCGCCTTCCAAAAGGCCTGGGCCCAGATCTTGACCATGGAGAAGAGCGTCAGAATGCTGACGAAAAGCGCCACGGCGGTGATCAGGTAGCGGCCGCCGGCGAGCCCCGCCTGGACGAGTGCGAACTTCGCGAAAAATCCGGACAGCGGCGGCAGGCCCGCCAGGGCGAAGGCGGCGAGGAGGAAGAAGCCCGCCAAGGCCGGCGAAAGCCGCGCCAGCCCCCCGAGCTCCTGGAGGTCGTAGCTCCCCTGCATCCGGCCCATGATCCCGGAGGCCAGAAAGAGGGCGGACTTTGCCAAAATCACGTGCACCATGAAAAACACCGTGCCAGCGATCGCGAGCTCGGTGAACAATCCCAGCCCCATCAGCAGGTAGCCGATCTGGCTCACGATGTGGAAGGAGAGCAGGCGCCGCACCTCGTTCTGTGCGACCGCTCCCAAGACCCCGGTGACCATGGTGAAGCCGGCGATGACCAGGAGCAGCTGGTGGGTGTACTCAACCTGTTGGGTGAAGAGCAGGGTGAAGACCCGCAACAGGGAGTAGACCCCCGCCTTCGTCAAAAGCGCCGAGAAGATCGCCGTCACCGCCACCGGTGGGGTCGCGTAGGAGGCGGGCAGCCAGAAGAAAAACGGAAAGGCCGCGGCCTTGATGCCGAAGGCGATCAGGAAGAGCATGGCGAGCGTCGTGCTCAGGCCCACGGGGAGGCCGTTGTCGAGGAAACGGGCGAGATCCGCCATGTTGAGGGTGCCCGTCAGGCCGTAGAGGATGCCGAGCGCCGTGAGGAACATCGAGGAGGAGACGAGGTTCATCACCACGTACTTGACGCCCCCCTCCAGCTGGAGCGGCGTCCCGCCCAGGCTGATCAGCGCGAAGGAAGACATCAGCATCACCTCGTACCAGACGTAGAGGTTGAAGAGGTCGCCCGTCGTGAAGGCCCCGCAGACCCCCATCAGCAGAAATTGGAAGAGGGGAAAAAAACCGAAGCGCACCCGCTCCGCGTCGAGGCTCCCGAAGGAAAAGACGAGGACGCCCAGGCCCATCAAGGCCGTCATGACGACCATGACGGCGCTCAACAGGTCTATTACCAGCGCGATGCCGAAGGGCGCCGGCCAATTGCCGGCGTGCAGGACGAGGATGCCCTCGCGCTGCACGGTCCAAAGCAGCGCGAAGGCTGCGGCCAGCAAGAGCGAGGCGCCCAGTATCCCGACGCGCCGCTGGGCGGCGGCCGAGCGGGAGAAAAACAACGAAAGAATCGCCGTCGCGAAGGGGATCAAGAGCGGCATGGCGGGCAGGAGGGCTCTCATACGTCGGTGGACCTCATGCTCGCGGTGTCGTCGCTGCCCCGCTCTTGATAGTAGCGGTAGATCAAGACGAAGGTGAAGGAGAGCAATCCGAAGCTGATGACGATGGCCGTCAGGATCAGGGCCTGGGCCAGGGGGTCGGCGAAGGGCGGGACGGCCGCCTCGGCTCCGGGCGGCACGATGGGGGGCTTAGCCCGGGTCAGGCCGCCCGAGGTGAAGATGAGCAGGTTGATCGCGTTGCTGAGCAACAGGAAGCCGAAGAGCATGCGCACGATGCTCCGCCGCAGCAGCAAATAGAAGGCCGCGGCGTAGAGGGCTCCGATCACGATGGCCAACAAGGTCTCCAAGCTATTCCTCCATCAGGCCCAGCACGATGGTCAGCATCACACCGAAGACAGCGGCGTAGACCCCCAAGTCGAACAACAAGGGAGTCCCGAGCTTCAGCTCCCCGAGGGGCCCCAAGTCCCATTTCCCCCACACGCCGGTGAACAGCGGCAGGCCCAGCGCCACCGGCCACAGGGCGCTGCCCAAGGCGCCGGCCAGCCCGAGGCCGATGAAGGTTCGCGGGTCCAGCTTGAGCAGCTCGCGCATCTCGCCGACGCCGAAGGCCAGGGCGTAAAGGATGTAGCCCCCGGCCGCTACCAGGCCCGCGACGAAACCACCCCCGGGCTCGTTGTGGCCGCGCAGGAACAGGAAGAGCGAAAAGAGCAGCATCAAGGGCAGCAGAAATCGCGCCGTCGCGCGGAGGATCAAGGACTTCACGGCTCCCCTCCTCCTCTCAGGCGCAGCTTGAGCAGGGCGTAGACGCCCAGGGCCGCGATCCCCAGGACCGTGATCTCGCCCATGGTATCCAGGGCGCGAAAGTCGACCAGGATCACGTTGACGATGTTGCGGCCCTGGCCCAAGGGAAGGCTGTTTTCCGAAAAATACCTCACCAAGCGGCCGGGATGCGGGCTTTGCTGCGCGATCAAGACGAGCGCCGTCACCAAGGCCCCGGCGGCGAGCGAAAGCAAGGCGTCGCGGAGCCGGGAGGCGGGCCGCGAGTATTTGGCGAAACCCGGGAGGTGGTAGAGGCCCAAGAGCAGGACGATCAGCATGAGGGTCTCGACCAGGATCTGCGTCATCGCCAGGTCGGGGGCGCCGAACAGCAGATAGAGAAAAGCGATGCCGTAGCCCACTACGCCGAGGGCCACGACGGCGAACATCCGGGAATTGGTCAAAACGGCGATCAATGCCCCGCAGGCGATCAAGGCCGCCCAGACGACCTCGTAAAAACGCAGGCCGCTGCTCGGCAGCCGCAGCCGGAATTCCCCTTGAAACAGGAGCGGCCAGGCGATCATGGCGATGATGGCGACCAAAAAGACCAGCAGATAGAGGTTGAGATGGCCGTGCTGCAAGAGCCGCGTCTGCCCGGCGGCCAGCCCCTTCAGGGCCCTCAGCGCCCAACCGTAGGCCCGGGCGGGCCCGTAGGAGAGTGGCCCCGCGGCGGCCGCGAAGGCCCGGCGCAAGGGCCCGCGCGCGGCATACAGCAGGGCGCCGAGGGCGAGCGTGGCCAGGCTTAGCATCAAGGTTAAGTTAAAGCCGTGCCATAAGGCCAATTTCAGGACGACCGCCTCGCCCAAGGCGGCCGAGGCCGCCGCAGCCAGCGGGGACTGGGGCCAGGCGGGCCAAAGACCGAAGGCCAGCGAGAGGAGCGCCAAGCTCGCGGGACCCAGCCACAGCCCAAGCGGCGCCTCGTGCGGGGCCTTGGGCGTCTCGACGCGGCGGCCGAAGAAGGGCTCGACGGCGACCATCATCGCCGCCGCCACGCCGCCGACGCTGCCCAGCAGGGCGACGCCCATCGCGAGGTCGCCCGGCCAGGAGGAGGCCTGCGCCGCTTCGTAGAAAATCTCTTTCGCCAGAAACCCGAAGAGGGGCGCCAGGCCAGCCATAGAGGCGGCCGCGAGCAGGGTCGCGGTCCCGCTGAGCGGCATCTTGCCGAAGAGCCCCCCCAGGCGCGTCACGTCCCGGCAGCCGGTCTCGTGATCGACCGTCCCCGCCGCCATGAACAGGGCCCCCTTGTAAAGGGCATGGGCCAAGAGGAAAACCATGCAGGCCTGAACGGCGAGGGCCTCGCCCCAGCCCAAGAGCCAGGTCAAGAGCCCCAAGGCGCTGACCGTGGAATAGGCCAGGAGCTTTTTCAAATCGCTCTGTTGCAAGGCCGTGAAGGCCCCGACCAGGAAAGTCGCCGCGCCCACCGTCGAGACGATCCCCACCCAGGCCTCGGTGCCGCCCAGGGCCGGCGAGAGCCGCGCCAGCAAGTAGACGCCCGCCTTCACCATCGTCGCCGAATGCAGGAAGGCGCTGACCGGCGTCGGGGCCTCCATCGCGCTGGGCAGCCAGAAGTGGAAGGGAAATTGCGCCGACTTGGTGAAGGCCCCGGCGAGGACCAAGAGGAGTGCCGGGAGGTAGAGCGGATGTTCCCGCAAGGCCGCGCCACGGGAGGCCAGCTCGTGAAAGCTCCAGGCGCCTCCCATCTGCCCGAGCAGGATCAGGCCGGCGAACATCGCCAGGCCGCCCAGGCCGGTGACAAGCAGGGCCTGCAAGGCCGCCTCGCGCGACGCCTCGCGCTCATGGTCGAATCCGATCAGCAGGTAGGAGGTGACGCTGGTCAATTCCCAAAAGACGAAGAGCAAGAAGAGGTTGTCGGCGAGCACCAGGCCGAGCATGGCCCCGAGGAAGGCGAGCAGGAAGAGGAAAAAACGCCCCAGGCGCGGGTCCCCTTTCAGGTAGGCCCCGGCGTAGACGACGATCAGGGTCCCGATGCCGGTGATGAGCAGGGCGAAGAGCAAGCTTAGGCCGTCGAGCCGGAAGGCGAGCTCGAGGCCGAGCGCCGGCACCCAACTCCGCACCTCGGCGAAGGTCCAGCCCGGCTCGACCTCGCCGAGAAAACGGAGGAAATAAACGAAGAGGGCCAAGGGCCCCAGCGCCAGGATCCAGGCGCAGGCCTTGGACTGCAGGCGATGCAGCCCAGGGGCCAGGGCGGCCAGGGCGAAGACGGCCAAGATTCCCCACGACATGCGTCATTTCCTAAAACAATAATTTCGCTTGGCAAAGCCTTTTCGGCCCCTAAACTGAAACCATGGTGATTGCCCTGCTCAGCGACTTCGGCCTGCAAGACCACTACGTCGGCGCGATGAAGGGCGTGCTGGCGCGCTTGGCCCCCAACGCCAAGGTGATCGATATCTCCCACCAGGTGCCGCCCTTCGACCGCGTCCTGGGCGGCCTTCTCCTCTACCAAAGCTATCGTTATTTCCCGCGCAAGACCGTCTTCGTCGCGGTAGTCGATCCCGGCGTCGGCAGCGCGCGCAAGCCGATCCTGGCCGAGAGCGAGGATTATTTCTTCGTCGGCCCGGACAACGGCGTGCTCGCCATGGCCCTGGCCGAGCAAAAAATCCGGCGCATCGTGCACTTGAACAACCCCAAATATTTCTTGCAGCCGCTCAGCGCGACCTTCCACGGCCGCGACCTCTTCGCCCCGGTCGCCGCCCACCTGTCCCAAGGCCTCTCGGTCGAGTTCTTCGGCACCGAGCTCACCGACTACGAAAGGCTCCCCGATTTCGTCCCGGCCTTCTCCGCCGACCGCATCGAGGGGCGCATCCTCGCCTTCGACCGCTTCGGCAACGCGATCACCAACTTGGCCAAGGGCTTCGTGCAACGACACCACCACGGGAGCGAATGGAACGCCCGCGTCGGCGGCCTGGAATTAAAGGGCCTGAAATCCTGCTTCTCCGAGGCCGCGCCGGGCGAGGCCCTGCTCTACTTCGGCAGCGGCAACCTGCTCGAGATCGCGGTCAACCAGGGCTCGGCCGAGGAAAAACTCGGCCTGAAACGCGGGGATTCCGTCCTGATCCCGCTTTAGCTTGCTTTTGTCCGCGTCCCCTTTTACTTCTGTACAAGGGAGAATGATGATCCACGTCCAACATTGGTTCTTTTGGCTCTTTTTGTCCCTCTACCTCGCCTTCCTGGCCGTGGAATTCACCCTCGACTACCTCAACCTCCGCCACATCGAGAAAAACCGCGGCAAGATCCCCGAGCTCTTCGCGGGCACCTTCAGCGAGGAGGAATACCGCCGCAGCATCGCCTACACCCGGGCCAAGACCCACTACAGCTGGGTGAAGAGCGGCTTCGACGCCCTGCTGCTCTGGACCCTCATCTTGAGCGGTGCCTTCTGGAGCATCGACGTCTGGCTGGGGCAGTGGCTCCCGAACCACTCGCTGCCGCACCAGGTCGCTTATCCCTTCGTGGTGGGCGCCCTCATCTACCTGGTGCACCTCCCCTTCAGCGTCTATTACCAGTTCGTCCTCGAAGAGCGCTTCGGCTTCAACAAGATGAAGTCCGGCACCTTCGTCCTCGACCAAGTCAAGGGCATCGCCCTCTCGTTGGCCTTAGGGATTCCCCTCCTGACGCTGATCTTCTGGCTGGTGCCCACGATCGGGCCGAACTGGTGGCTGGCGGCCTGGGCGGTCTTGATGCTCTTCCAGTTGGTGACGGCGGCCCTCTTTCCCGTCGTCCTGGCGCCGATCTTCTACAAGTTCACGCCCCTCCAGGAAGGGGAGCTGAAGGACCGGCTGGAGCGCCTTACCGAAAAGCTGCGCTTCAAGATGGCGGGCGTCTTCACCATCGACGGCTCGCGGCGCTCCGCCCACTCCAACGCCTTCTTCGCCGGCCTCGGCAAGACCCGCCGCATCGTCCTCTTCGACACCCTGATCCAAAGCCTCAATCCCGCCGAGATCGTCGCGGTGATCGCGCACGAGATCGGCCACAACAAACGGCGCCACATCCTGAAGGGGCTGGTGCTGTCTTCGCTGACCACGCTGGGCTCGCTGTACGTCCTGGAAAAATGCCTGGAGTGGCCGCCTTTCTTCGAGGCCTTCGGCGTGCCCGAGCCCAGCCTGCAGATCGGCTTCGTGATCTTCGGGCTCTTGAGCTCGGTCTTCACCTTCCCGCTCAACCCGATCTTCCAGTGGCTCTCGCGGCGCAACGAGTACGAGGCCGACCGCTACTCGGTCGAGGTGAACGGCGACAAGGAGGGCATGATCTCCTCGCTGGTCAAGCTCTCGAAGGACAACCTGAGCAACCTGACGCCCCACCCCTGGTATAGCTTCTACCACTACAGCCACCCGACGACCACCGAGCGGGCGCGCGCCATTCTAGCCTTCGCGACCTCGAGAAACGGTTAGGAGGCTGTTGAAAAAAGATTTTATTCCCGCCGGAGTAAATCCGGCTCCATACACCGGTGGTTTTTCAACAGCCTGTTCGACGCTTTCGGCGTCGTAGCCAACATTCCGACTCGTTTTCCAGGAAACTTCGCCGCGGTTTTTTTCCGCGGCCGCTAATTGACTTGGTTCCAGCGGGAGAGGACGCGGTTCACGGTCGCCCGCACCTCGAGGAGATTTCCCTCGGCCGCCGCCTCCAGGCGCGCGCGCAGGTCGAAGTTGGGCTCGAGGTAGGGAAGCAGGGCCTCGAGGATACCGGCGGCGAAGCGTCGCTGTTCCACCGGACCCTGGGTCATGCGCTGGATCCAGGCCGTGGCGAGGGCCTCGCGCTCCGGGCGCGGCATGCGGGCGAGGGTCGAAGCGAGGACTTGCGGCCACTGCTCGAGCCGGTAGCCGGCGTTCTCGGGGGGAAGTCGATCGGGAGCGAGGTCGCGGGCGCCCTTGAGCAGCATGCTCCAGAGGTGGAAGCGCGCCTCGGCCGGTACCGCGGCGTTATTGGCATACTCGTGGGCGACGGCCAAGAGGTGGTCGTAGCCCATCGAGCTCGAGGGGTAATCCCGAAAGGCCCGGAACAGCTCCTGTCCCAGCAAGGCCTTCACGTCCGGATCCACGTAATCGCGGCTCAGCAGATAGCCGAGCTCGGCGAAGTTCAGAAACCGCCGGCCATACTGACGCAGCTCCTCCAAGTTTTCCTTCAGGAAGGCCTGCCGGATGCCCGGCAGTTCCCGCCGCAGCCACTCGCGGGCCGGCTCGGCGCTGCGCGGCGAGGCGGCGGTGGCTTCGAGGTGCTCGAGGATCTCCACGCGGGTCTGGCTGCGCAGGTCGGTGTCCCGGAGGCCGGCGCGCTGGGTCTTGAGGAGATCGACTTGGAGCTCGCCCGGCACCCGCCCGTCGCTCAACAGAAGTCTCGCGAGCGGCAGGCTCCCCTCGAAGCCGTTGAACCAGCCGTCGTTGCGCCCGGCGAAGCGCACGGACTCGCGGACCAAGGTCTGGAAATGCGCGGGCTCCAGTTGGGGGAGCTTCCACCCCTCGTTCAGCAGCGTCAGGGCCTGATCGTGCGGGACATCGTTTTCTAGGTCTTTGCGCCTGAGGATCTCGACGACGCGCTCGACGATCCGGCCACGGCCGGCGCGGCTGAGCGAGGGGTTTTTCATCCAGGAGGCGTAAAAGCCGGGGACGATCAGCTCCTCCGCGAGCTCCGGGCGGGTCATCTCGCGGAACAGGGCGCGGGGACCGGGCTCGCGGACGGGGATGCGGGTCAGCAGTTCGTTGAGTCCGTCGACGATCAGGTCGTAGGTCTCGACCTCGATGTTCGTGTCGAGCTTGCGGTAGAGCTGTCGAAAGACCTCGGTGTACTGACGGGGACTCAGTCCCTCCCCATTGCGCAGCATGTCCTGCAGGCGCGCGGTGGCGGCGATCCCCACCGCGCTGTTCTCGTGTTCGACCTGGGAGAGCCAGTAGAGGACTTCGGCCGGCAAGACGACCGATCCGGAGCTGCGGCCACCGCGGCCGCGGCCGGCCATCATGAAGATGTTGGGCACCTCCGCCGGCGGCAGGCGCGGGGCCCGGAGGCCGGCGGTCTCAAGGGCGGGCCTCGGCACGCCAAAGCCGCCCTCGCCGAAGGGCCCCCGGGGCCCAGCGGGACGGGGCGCGGCGAGGGCCGCCGCCTGCAGGTCCATACGGGACTCCCAGGCGGCGAAGCGGGGCCCGAAGGCCCGGCGGGTCAGGCGTCCGGCGACGTGGAATTGCAAGAGCATGGCGAGGGAATCGGTCAGGGTCGTCGCGCCGTCGCGGCGGGGGCGCAGACCGAAGTGTTCTTCCAAAGAATGCCCTAGAAGGATGCCCCCCAACATTCCGCCCTGCTGGAACAGCAGCTGTAGGGGCCGTTCGCGAAGGCCCCCTACGGGGTTGGCAATCCTGCGATACGCCGCCCCACTACCCCACCCCGCCAACTTCATCCCACCCAGCACCAGGTAGCTCGACGCGACGTCCCGCCCCAAGGCCCGACTGTCCCACTCCTGCGACCTGCCGAGGGCCTCGTTGCCCAGCCGCGCCGCGAGGGTGAAGGCCGGCGCCTCCAAGGCAAAGCCCGCCAACGAGGCCAGGCGGCCGGTGCCCAGGAGCTGCGTCAAAAACCCGGCTTGCGGCCTCGCGACCAGGCGCGAGAGCGTCATGATCCGCGTCATGCGAAACACCGCGCCGGCCGTGCCCATGGCGAAGAGCATCGCGGGGTCGCTGGATTGTCGCGCCAAGCCGCGCAGCAGGAATTCGGCGCGGGGGCCGAAGGCGCCGCGCCCGAGGATCGCATCGAGGCCCGCTTGTGCGCGCATCCGCAGGGGCCCTTCGCGACGGGCCCCGGCGCCGTCGGCCTCCTGCACCACCGCAGCGTAGACCTCCGCCGCAGCCTCGACCTTCCCCTCCCCTTCCAAGCTTCGCGCCAAACCCAGGAGGGATTGGTAAAAGAGCTCCGGGTCCGACTCCCCGCCCAGGGCCTCGAGCTCGGCCAGGGCCGCCTCGCCCCAACGCTCGCCAAGGGAACGCCGCTGAACGGGGCTCCAGGAAATATGGGCATGTGGCCCCTCGGCGGGAGCTGTCCCGAGGCTGCGGGACAGCAGGGCCCGGACCCGCTCCAGGGCGGAAAAAGACCCGGCCGCCGGGGCGTCGGCCCCGGCGGCGCGCGTGCCGGAAAAAAGAAACGAGCCCCCTCGGATCGTGAACATGCGAGGTCCAGTTAAAAGGGATGAAGGGAACGCGGGATTTTCGCGTCCCTCGGCAAAAAGTTGCT
>SZOV01000072.1 GCA_030263375.1 Deltaproteobacteria bacterium PRO3 | reverse complement strand
CACCCCGGCGATGAGGCCGTTTTGCGGAGGCAGAGCCAGGTACATCGTGGTCATGATCGCCAGAATGCCCAGCGAGAGGGCGGCGAGGGAGATGAGTTTGGCGCGGCGAGGCACCGAGATGTCGGGGTCTTTTTCCAACAGGGCCACGACGACCGACACGACGCCGTAGAATATCCAGACGGGTTCCGGCAAGACCGTGTCCAGCCAACCCAGGACCCCGACGAACATCTCCAGGTATTCCCCGCCGTTTTTCAGAAGGGTGCGGGCCAGGATCTCGAGGAAACCAATCGGGTGCCCGAGGATGAAGTGGAGCCGCCCGTGCCATTCCACAAAATCCTGGCTCGGGGGCCTAGCGTGGAAGAAAAAGTAATTTCCGAGCAGCAGGATCGCGAACAGCAAGGCCATGGTCAGGAAAAAGTAGCCAAAATATTTTTTCCGGGAGCCCACCTTGGCGATGGGCACGGCGAGAAAGAGCAGCCCGAGGACGGCGTAGACCGATTTAGGAAGCGAGGCCAGGAGCAGGAGGAGGAACAGTCCCAAGAGATCTCGGTTTCGCAGCCGTTGCCTCGCCCCGAACGCGGCGTCGAAATAGGACGCGATCAGCAGGAAGGAGGCCCCGTTGATCAGCGGGTCCTTCGAAAGCGAGGCGGCCTCGAAGAGAGACATCGGGCTTAGGGCCAGCAGGCAGAAGAGCCATTTGAAAATCGGGGTTCGCCGGACGGCGAGGCCGGCCAAAGTCAGCCAGGCCATGAGGTTGAAGAGCCGTCCCAGGTACATGAGCGAGAGCGGGGAGAGCTCGAAAAAAATCCCGATCCGAATGCCGAGCGCCTGCGGGAGATAGGCCAAGGGCGGGTAGGCGATGGAAGGAATCTTTTGGGTGTTTTGCGGTTCCAAGGGAAGGCCCAACAGCGAGAAGATTTCCACGAAACTTGTCTTTTGTTCGGGGTGAAAAGGCAGATGGTTGAACTTGGCGGCCGTCGCCACCGCGCTGGAGGGAATCGTCGGGTCGACCAACTCGCCCTGCGCGGTTTGGTAGGCGCGGAAGAAATGCACGCCCTCGTCGGCGACCTGGAAGGGCGGCGTCAGGAACAAAAAAATCAGGCCGAAAAAGAGGCCGAAGGCCAGGAGAATTTTTTCGGGACGGAGCAGGTTTTTCATTCGGCGATCCGACAATTATTTAAAGGAAATCGGAACGTCGGAATTTGTCGGACGGGAAATCGGATTCCGAGAACCGTTCGGAATTTTACGATACGGCTCGCGATCGGAACTTACCCGGCCGTCTTGGGGCGGCGGCTCTTGATAAAAAGAATGACGCTGCCGATCAAAAGAACCGCGCCGCCTCCGAGACCGATCATGCCCGATTGTTTGGCCTCGGCCAGCGGGGGCAGCCAAAAAATGTCCATCTCGTCCTTGAGGCTTTCGAGTTTGGCCATGTCCTGGGTGTTCTGCATCTTCTGCAAGGTTTCTTCCGCCTTTTTTTGATAACCGGCGGCCGCGGAAAACCGATCGAAGGCGTAGACAAAGGCAACGCCGCTGGCCGCGAATAATAAGATCGCGAGAATCAAAAGTCCTTTTTTCATCGATGGCCTCCTTGTCTAGGGATGCGCATTTTGGCCATGGTAGTGGTTGAAGGGGTAAATGAATAGGGAATTTTCACAGCCCATTTTCATGGCGCGGCGGGGCCTAAATGAAAAACCCAACCTTAGAATGGTTGGGCTTTCGATGCGCACCCAGCATGATTCGAACATGCGACCTTCGGTTTCGTAGACCGACGCTCTATCCAGCTGAGCTATGGGTGCAAAAAAATTTTCCTGCGGAGAGGGAGGGATTCGAACCCTCGATAGAGCTTTAAAGGCCCTATGACGGTTTAGCAAACCGTTGCCTTCAGCCACTCGGCCACCTCTCCCGATCAATTCGGATCGCTCGGATCAATTGCCGATTCCGATCCCCGCGAATTTCAGGTAATCCTACCGAAAACGGACCGCTAGCCCTAGCAAATCGTCCGGTCTAGGCACAATAAAAATTTGCGAGGATGAAAGATCGCGATGCGAAGGATAATATCATTATTTTTCATATACTTAAGCATGTATTTCGCGGTGGCCTGCGGCCGGATCGAGCCGCTCAAGGTCGGCGACGCGGTCTGGGCCCAGTGGACGCCGCAGCTTTGGTACCGCGGCCGCATCGAGGCCCCCTGCGAGCGCGGCTTCAAGATCCGCTTCGACGCCCAGGACGAAAAGTGCAGCCCGCCCACCGAGCTGGCCAAGGACATCACGCCCACCCGCGCCACCCTCGATCCAGGCATGGCCGTCTTGGCCCCCGGAGGTCCCGACACCTATCGTCGCGCGAAGGTGATCGCCGAATCCGGGTGGAAGTACGAGGTGGAATTCGAGGACAGCTCGCGCGGAAGCTTTACCCTCAAGGAATTGCGGTTGCCCTTCGCCGACCAACCCTAGCGGGGCGGCCGAGAATTTCATGGTCAAGCCGGACGAGCCTTTTTACAATCAGGCCTCGTTTCACTCGCTTTGGAAGGGACGCGCATGCATACCGCGGTCGGAATCGCCGGGGCCTTGCTGATCTGGGTCATTCTCTGGGACGCCTTCGCGACCATCGTCATGCCGCGCACGGTCTCCTTCTTTCGGCCCTCCACTTATTTTTATCACGGCTCTTGGCGGCTTTGGACCGGGCTCGCCGCCCTGGTGCGCGACATCTACCGGCGACAGAACTTCTACGCGATCTTCGGGCCGCTCTCCGTGCCCCTGCTGCTGGCCTTCTGGGCCCTGGGGCTCATCTTCGGCTTCGCGATGATGCATTGGGGCTTCGACACCAAGATCTTCACCGAAGAAACCGGGCGCTGGGGTTTCGGGACGATGGTCTATCTGAGCGGCACTACTTTTTTCACCTTGGGGCTCGGCGACTTCACCGCGGTGAATTCCCTCGGGCGCCTCTTCATCGTCCTGGAGGCGGCGACGGGCTTCATCTCCCTGGCCATCATCGTCGGCTACGTCCCGCTCCTTGATCAGGTCTTCTCGCAACGCGAGGCGAGGATCACCTTGTTCGGTCTGCGCACCGGGACGCCGCAATGCGCGGTACGCCTTCTGGAGGGCTACGGCAAGGCGGAAGATCGCGGAAAGCTCGAGGCCATCCTCCACGACTCCGAGCAGTGGATCGCGGAGTTTTTGCAAAACCACATCTCGCACCCGGTGCTCGCCTACTATCGCTCGCAGCACTTCGGGCAATCCTGGTTGACCTCGCTGACGGCCTTTCTCGACACCTGCGCCCTGTTACAGTTGCCCGCCGATCACCCGCTGCGCTCGCAGGTGAAGACCAGCTTCCGCATGGCCCTCTACGCCCTGGTCGAGATGGCGCGGGTCCTCAAGGTGCGGCCCGACCGCAAGGGCCCGCAGCGCATGGGGACGGAGGATTTCGAAAGGATCCGCGGGGCGATCGAGAAGGTCGGGCTTTTTTTTCCCGCGGGCCCGGAGGCGGAAAAGAGCCTGACCGAACTGCGGCACCTCTACGAGCCCTTCGCCTTGGCGGTCTCCAAACGCCTGAAGATCCCCTTGCCGGTCTGGGTGCCCTCGGCGGGGCCGGAAGGGCCCTGAGGTTTTCCAAAAAAGGCTTGGTGCCCGAGCCGGGGGACCTTACTATTTACCAAACCATCCTTTGGAAGGGGGAATCATGCTCCGAGTCCTGACACTGCTTCTGGCGGCCTTCACCGTCGCCATGACGGCCGGATCCTGCGGGTCCGGCAACGACGCCTGCGACGGCTTTTCCTGCGAGACGGGTTTCTCCTGCCTCATCGAGGACGGAAATCCCACCTGCGTGCCCGACGGCAATGGCGGCGGTGGTGACGGCACCGGCCAGGCCGGCGACGCCTGCGATACCGACAGCGATTGCCAGTCGCCGCTGACGTGCCAGGCAAACCTGGACGGGATCGACGTTTGCACGCAATAGATTAGAGCTGCGGAATGGGTAGGATTGCGAAACCTGCGTTTCGCGATCCCCAGGGTGATGAGCGGGCGCCCAAGGGGCATCCGCCCCCTCATGGTTGCGCTGCGGAAGGGGTGGGATTCGAACCCACGGTGCGGTTGCCCGCACGCCGGTTTTCAAGACCGGTTCCTTAAACCGCTCGGACACCCTTCCAATACTACTTCGAAATCTTGTCGCCGCCGTAATAGGGGCGCAGGGCCTCGGGGATGACGACGCTCCCGTCCGCCTGCTGGCCGTTTTCGAGGATGGCGACGAGGGTGCGGCCCACCGCCAGGCCGCTGCCGTTGAGGGTATGCACGAGGTGATTCTTGCCCTTCTCGTCCTTGTAGCGGATCTTCGCGCGGCGCGCCTGGAAGTCCTCGAAGTTCGAGCAGCTTGAGATCTCGCGGTAGGCCTCCTGGCCCGGCAGCCAGACCTCCAAGTCATAGGTCTTGGCGGCGGAGAAACCCATGTCACCGGTGCAGAGCGCCACCACTCGGTAGTGCAGTCCCAGCTTCTGCAGGATCGACTCGGCGTCGCGGGTGAGCTTCTCGAGCTCGTCGTAGGAGCTTTCCGGCCGCGCGAACTTCACCAACTCGACCTTGTTGAACTGATGTTGGCGGATCAGGCCGCGCACGTCCTTCCCGTAGCTCCCCGCCTCGCTGCGGAAGCAGGGCGTATAGGCGGTGAGCGAGATCGGCAGCTGCTCGCCCTTGAGGACCTCGTCGCGGTAGATGTTGGTGACGGGCACCTCGGCGGTGGGCACCAGGTAATGCCCCTCGGTGGTTTTGAAGAGGTCGGCCTCGAACTTGGGCAGCTGGCCGGTGCCGCGCAGGCTCTCGGCGTTGACGAGGAAGGGCGGCAGCACTTCTTCGTAGCCGTTTTCCCGGGTGTGGGTCTCGAGCATGAAATTGATCAACGCGCGCTCGAGGCGCGCGGCCTGGCTGCGGTACAGCGTGAAGCGGGCGCCGGCGATCTTCGCGCCGCGCTCGAAGTCGAGGATGCCTAGGGTTTCGCCCAGCTCCCAATGCGGCTTGGGCGCGAAGGGGAATTTCGGCTTTTCGCCCCAGCTGCGGACGACTTGGTTGTCCTGTTCGCCGGTTCCGACCGGGACCGAGGCGTGCGGCAGGTTGGGGATCTGCATCAGCAGCTCGTCCAATTCCTTCTCGAGGGCCTCGCTCTCCGGGGCGATGGCCTTCAGGCGCTCGGCGACGCCCTTCATCTCGGCCAAGGTGGCGGAGGCGTCCTGGCCCGCCTTTTTCAGCTTTTGAATCTCTTCGGAGGCGGCGTTCTGCCGGGCGCGGAGCTGGTCGTGCTCGACCTGGAGGGCGTTTTTGCGTTGCAGGAGTTGGGCGACCTGGTCGAGGCCTTCGACGGCCTTGCCGCGCTGGGCGAGGGACTGGCGGACCTTTTCTAAGTTTTGTTGGACGAATTTTGGGTCGAGCATAGGACTTCCTTGGCTTGCCGGATTACAATAAAAAAGGCGGCCGCGTTTGGCCACCTTTTTTAAGCCCGAGGCGGAACTCGGTTAGGACTGGCTTTTCTTGGCTAGGGCGCGGTCCACGATCTCCTTGAACTTCTCAAAGGGCTGGGCGCCGGTGAGGGGCACCCCGTTGATGAAGAAGGAGGGCGTCCCGCTGACCCCGGCCTTGGCGCCGTCGGCGAAGTCCTTGTCGACCTCGGCGGCGTACTTGCCCTCGTCAAGGCAGGCGTCGAATTTCTTGGCGTCGAGCTTGAGCTCGCCGGCGTATTTTTTCAGGCTGGCTGTGTCCAGGGCGCCTTGGTTGGCCCAGAGCAGGTCGCTGTATTCCCAATACTTGCCTTGATCCCCGGCGCACTGCGCGGCCTCCGCGGCCTTCTTGGCCAGTGGGTGGAAGTCGAGCGGGTAGTCGCGCAGCACGTAGTGGATCTTGTCGCCGTACTCGGCCAGCAGCTGTTTGATGGCGGGACGCGCCTTGGCGCAAAAGGGGCATTGGTAGTCGGTGAATTCGACGATGACGACGGGGGCCTTCTTGTTGCCCATGGCGGGATCGTCGTCGACGCTCACCTCGACCTTGGGCGCCTCCAGCAGGACGACGACCTTGGTCTCGCTCTTCAGACGGTCGATCAGGTTGTTGCGATAGATGGAGGCCTTGCGGGCGAACAGCTGCTGCTTGATCGGGCCCTTCACTTCCTCGAGGGTTCGACCGCCGAGGCGGCCCTTGTTCTGGTTGTAGAAGTCCTCGACCTCGCGGTCCGGGATCTCGCCGACCTTCTCGAGGACCTCGACCTTGATCAGCTCTTCGGAGGAGACGCCGCGCTTCTTGGCCTCCTTGGCGACCAATTTCTGCTCGATCATCGCGTCCAGGCCTTGCTGTTTGATCTCGAAGATCTCCGCCTGCACGCGGGAGAGCTGACCGGCAACGGCCTGGCTTAAGTCCGCCTCGGTGATCTGCTCGCCGTCAATCTCGGCGACCACCGTCTTGGGGTCCGCCGCCGCGACGGGCGCGCCGGGGGCGGCGGGGGCCGGGCCGCTTTGTCCTTGGCAGCAGCCGGCGAGAAAGAGGGCGGTGAGCAAGACGGAGAGTTTCTTCATAAGATTCCTCGCTTTAGGGTAGGGCGCAGTCTAGCCCGGGCCGCGGGGCATGGCAATTCCTATTCGGAAGAGGGCTTGGAGGAAATCGTGATCTTGCCTAATTCCGCAGCGGCTTGTTGTTCATCAGCATAAACTGCATCCGGTCGATTCGCCGGCTCGAAGTGAATTCGAGCCGGCTAAAGCTAAGGCGCTCGACCTAGTGCAGAACTTGGGATCCGGACTAATTTCGCAGCGGTTTATTATTCATCAACATAAACTGCATCCGCGCCTGGCTCTTCTCGGTGCCGGCGAGCTTGAGGAAGACCTCGCGCTCGAGGTCGAGGATGTATTGCTCCGAGACCAGGCGCTGCGTCGGGATGTCGCCGCCGCAGAGGACGTGAGCGAGCTGCTCCGCGATGAAGGCGTCGTGCTCGCTGATCTGGCCCAAGGAACGGAAGCCGCGGATCGCCGAGACCATCGCCATCTTGCCGCCGACGCCGGGGACGAGGATGTCCTCGCGGGGCGTCGGTTGCTTGTAGTCCTTGGCCAGGGCCAGGACGTCCTGCTTGGCATCGTGGATCAGGGTGTCGCGGTTGAAGGAGATCTTGTCGCTCGGCTTGAAGTAGTCGAACTCGATGCCCTCCTTTGCGCTGGTCGCCACCTTGGCGAAGCCGATCTTCTCGAAGGCGCGCTGCACCTTGGGGAAGGGGCCGCCGTCGCCCTGCGAGGCCCAGACCTTCTGGCCCTTGGCGCGGAGCGCCGCCTCGCAGTTGAGCAGCATGTTCTTGCAGCCGCCGCCGCCCGGGATCAGGCCCACGCCGACCTCGACCAAACCGACGTAGGTCTCGGCCGCGGCGCGCACCGCGTCGGCGCCCATCGCGATCTCGCAGCCGCCGCCCAGGGTGAGGCCGAAGGGCGCCGCCACGACGGGCTTGGGCGAGTACTTCAGGCGCATGCAGAAATTTTGGAACTGGCGGACCATCTCTTCGATGTTCTTCCAGTTGCCCTGCTGCGACTCGAGCCAGAGCAGCATGAGGTTGGCGCCGACCGAGAAATTTTCGCCCTCGTTGGCGATGACCAGGCCGTTCAGTTTCTCGGCCTCGATCTTGTCGAGGGCCTCGAAGCCCAACAGCGCGATGTCGGCGTCGATGGCGTTCATCTTGGAGTGGAACTCGAGGCAGAGCACGCCGTCGCCCAAGTCGATCAGGCTGGCCGAGCCGTTGCTTTTGATCACCTTGTTCTGCTCTTTGAGGTTCTTCAGCAGCAGGACGTTGGGGTTCATCGGCACGGGGACGTAGCCGCTCGTCTTGATGTCGAAGTAGTAGGCCTTGCCGTCCTTGCGCTTGTAGAAGGTGCCTTCGCCCTTCTCGAGCACCTGCGTGAAGAGGGCCGGAACGGGCAGGCCGTCTTTCTTGATGCGCTCGACGGTCTCTTTGACGCCGATCGCGTCCAGGACCTCGAAGGGTCCCAGGTCCCAATTGAAGCCCCAGCGCATGGCGCGGTCGACGTTGACCACGTCGTCGGCGATCTCGGGGATGCGGTTGGCGGTGTAGATCAGGGTGTCGCGGGTGACCTTCCAGGCGAAGTCCGCGGCGCGGTCGTCGCCGGCAAGCACCGCCTTGACGCGCGCTCCGACCTCCTCGATGCCCTTGGCGGCCTTCAGCGAGGCGAACTTCACCTCGCCCTGAGGACCGTACTCGCCGGTCTTGAGGTTGATCGAGAGGATCTCCTTTTTACCCTCGCCCTTGACCTTCTTGTAGAAGCCCTGGCCGGCCTTGTCGCCGGTCCAGCCGTTGGCGATCATCTTGTTGACGATGTCGGGCATCACGAAGATCGCGCGCTGCTCGTCCTTGGGGCAGTTGTCATAGGTGTTTTTCACGACGTGGGCCAGGGTGTCGATGCCCGCGATGTCGGCGGTGCGGAACATCGCCGACTTCGGCTTGCCCATCGCGGGACCGAGGATCTTGTCGACCTCCTCGACCTTGTAATCCTCGTCGATGACGCGCTTGAGCGCGGCCATGAAGGCGAAGGTCCCGATGCGGTTGGCGATGAAGTTGGGGGTGTCCTTGGCGTAGACGACGCCCTTGCCCAATCGGTCCTCGAGGAAGTTGGCCATGTCCTTGACCACCGCGGGGTCGGTGGCCGGGGAGGAGACGATCTCGACCAGCTTGAGGTAGCGCACCGGGTTGAAGAAGTGGGTGACGATGAAATTTTTCTTGAAGGCCTCGCTGCGGCCCTCGCTCATCGAGTGCAGGGGCAGGCCCGAGGTGTTGGAGCTGACGATCGTGTGCGGC
Source organism: Deltaproteobacteria bacterium PRO3 (assembly GCA_030263375.1). Lineage (NCBI taxonomy): Bacteria > Deltaproteobacteria > Deltaproteobacteria bacterium PRO3. The sequence continues at coordinate 8,369 of SZOV01000072.1, read as the reverse complement.
TGCATCACCTTCTCGATCTTGGCGAAGACCTGCTGCTTGATGTCGAGGCGCTCGACGACGACCTCGACGATCCAGTCACAGTCCTTCAGCTTGTCCCAATCGTCCTCGAAGTTGCCCGGCGCGATCAGCTTGAGGTCGCGCTGGGAGTAGATGACCGAGGGCTTGGACTTCTTGATGGCCTCGATGCCGCTTAAGGCAAACTTGTTGCGGAAGGCGGGGCTCTTCTCGGTCAGGCCCGCTTTTTGGTCCGCCTCGGTGAACTTGGGCGGGACGATGTCGAGGAGCAGGACGGGGACGCCCGCGCCGGCCAAGTGAGCCGCGATGCCGTGGCCCATGACGCCCGCGCCTAATACGCCAACTTTTTTGATCTGTCTCATGGTCGTAACCTCTCCGTGGGGCGAACCTGAGTCCGCCTGTTGCGCATAGAGGATGGACGCCGGGTCCATCCCGACGAATTTGTTATAAGCGTTCGATGATGCAGGCCGCGCCCTGTCCGCCGCCGATGCACATGGTCTCGAGGCCCCACTTCTTGTCGTAGGTGAACAGGTCGTTGATCAGCGTGGCCATGATGCGGGCGCCGGAGCAGCCGAGGGGGTGGCCCAGGGCGATCGCGCCGCCGTGGGGATTGAGCTTCTTGAGGTCGATGCCCAGCTCGCGGGCGCTGGCCAGCGACTGCGAGGCGAAGGCCTCGTTCATCTCGACGATGTCGATGTCGTTGATCGTCTTGCCGGCGCGCTTCAGGACCTTGCGCACCGCGGGGATGGGGCCGATGCCCATGATCTCGGGGTCGCAGCCGGCCACCGCCATCGCGTGGATACGGGCCAGGGGCTTCAGCCCCAGGACCTTGGCCTTCTCGGCGCTCATCACGATCACCGCGGCGGCGCCGTCGGTGAGGGGGGAGGAGTTGCCGGCGGTGACCGAGCCGTTCTCGCGGAACACCGGCTTTAAGGTGGCCAGCTTCTCGACCGTGGTGTCGCCGCGGGGGCCCTCGTCGATGTCGATCTTCTTGACGCTGCCGTCGGCCTGGGGGACCTCGATCGCGACGATCTCGTTTTTGAACTTCCCGTCCTTGATCGCCTTCACGGCCTTCTGGTGGCTCTCGTAGGCGAATTGGTCCATGTCGGCGCGCGAGACCTTGTACTTCTCGGCGACGTTTTCGGCGGTGAGGCCCATGCTGATGTAGGCGTCGGGCATGCCGGCCTTCATCAGCTTGGGGTTGAGCGATGGATTGAAGCCGCCCATCGGAACGTGCGACATGGTCTCGATGCCGCCGGCGACGAAGACCTCGCCGTCGCCGACCATGATGGCCCGGGCCGCGTCCATGATGGACTGGAGGCCGGAGGCGCAGAAGCGGTTGGTGGTGACGGCGGCCGCGGTGTTGGGGATGCCCGCCAGGAAGCTGATGTTGCGGGCGACGTTCATGCCCTGCTCGCCTTCCGGCATCGCGCAGCCGATGATGACGTCTTCGATCTCGGCCGGATCCAGGCCCTTCGCGCGGGCGACGGCCTCTTTGACCACGGCGGCGCCCAGGTCGTCGATGCGGAGATTGACGAATTGGCCTTTGAGCGCCCGGCCCATCGGGCTGCGGACGGCGCTGACAATGACGGCATCACGGGTGGCAGGCATAAATCCTCCTAAAAAATGAATGGCTATTCATTCCACTCCTAGCCCCGCTCGGGCGTTGGTGTCAAGGCACAAATCCGGCCGTTTTCTACCCTTGTCAGGCGGGCGGCGGCGGGTTTAAGGGTGGAATTCCGCGGGCCCGGCGCCCGCGCCACAACCCAGCAGCGACGGAAGGCACCATGGAAAAAAAGCTCAACAAATACAGTTCCCGACTCACCCAGGCCCGCGACCAGCCCGCCTCGCAGGCCATGCTCTACGGCACCGGCCTCACAGAGGCCGACATGGCCAAGCCCTTCGTCGGGATTGCCACCACCTGGTACGAGGGCAACACCTGCAACATGCACTTGAACGACCTGGGCAAGGTCATCAAGCAGAGCTGCGTCGAGGCGGGGATGGTGGGGATGATGTTCAACACCATCGGGGTCAGCGACGGCATCTCGATGGGGACGGAGGGGATGAATTACTCGCTGCAGTCGCGCGAGATCATCGCCGACTCGATCGAGACCACGATGGCGGCGCACTGGTACGACGCCAACGTCTCGGTGATGGGCTGCGACAAGAACATGCCCGGCTCGGTGATCGCGATGGGGCGGCTCAACCGGCCCAGCATCATGGTCTACGGCGGGACGATCAAGCCCGGGCATTACAAAGACCAAACCCTCGACATCGTCTCGGCCTTCGAGGGCCTGGGGGCCTGGGTGGCCGGGAAGATCACCGAATCGGACTTGAAGGGCATCCTGCAAAACGCCTGCCCCGGCGCGGGGGCCTGCGGCGGCATGTACACCGCCAACACCATGGCCTCGGCCATCGAGACCCTCGGGATGAGCCTGCCCTACAGCTCCTCGCAGCCGGCGGTCGACGCGGCGAAGGTCGAGGAGTGCCGCCAAGTCGGATCCGCCATTCGTAAACTCCTCGAGCTGGACTTGAAGCCCCGCGACATCATGACGCGCGCGGCCTTCGACAACGCGATCACGGTGGTGATGGCGCTGGGCGGCTCGACCAACGCCGTGCTGCACCTGATCGCGATGGCCAAGGGGGTCGGCGTCCCGCTGAGCATCGACGACTTCCAAAAGATCAGCGACAAGGTGCCCTTCATCGCGGATTTAAAACCCAGCGGCAAGTACGTGATGGAGGATCTCTGCCGTGTGGGCGGCGTGCCGGCCGTGCAGAAGCTGTTGCTGAAAGAAGGCTTCCTCGACGGCGGCGTCATGACCTGCACCGGCAAGACCCTGGCCGAAAACCTCGAGGCCCTGCCGGGTCTCGTCGAAGGCCAAAAGGTGATCGTTCCCTTGTCCCAACCCATCAAGAAGACCGGCCACATCCAAATCCTCTACGGCAACCTGGCCCCGCAGGGCTCGGTCGCCAAGATCACCGGCAAGGAAGGTCTGACCTTCACCGGCAAGGCGCGGGTCTTCGACTGCGAGGAGGATGCCAACGCCGCCCTCGAGGGCAAGAAAATCAAGAAAGGCGACGTGATCGTGATCCGCTACGAGGGCCCGAAGGGCGGTCCGGGCATGCCGGAGATGCTCAAGGTGACCGCGCTGGTGATGGGCGAGGGTCTCGGCAAGGACGTCGCCCTGATCACCGACGGGCGCTTCTCGGGCGGGACGCATGGCTTCGTCGTGGGCCATATCACTCCCGAGGCCCAGGAGGGCGGCTTGCTCGCGGTGGTGGAAGAGGGCGACGAGATCACCATCGACGCGGAGCAGCGGGTCTTGAACCTCAAGGTCCCCGAGGATGTGATCGCGAAGCGTTTGCAGGCCTGGCGCGCCCCGGACTACAAGGCCAAGCGCGGGACCCTTTACAAATTCATCAAGTCCGTCAAAACGGCCTCCGAAGGCTGCGTCACGGATGAATAGGGGTTGAATTTTGGCGGGAGCATCCGTTTTTTCCAGATTTCGCGACCCGGTCAGCGGCCTGACGCATCTCTTCGCCGCCGTTGCGGCCAAGGTTGGACTGGTCGTGCTGATTGTTCTCAGTTGGGGGAGACTGAACCAGCTCATCTCCACCGCGGTTTACGGCGTGAGCCTGGTTCTGCTTTTTGCGGCGAGCGCGACCTATCATCTCGTCAAGGCGAAGCCGGAAGTTATCGCCCGGCTTCGCAAGCTCGATCACGCCGCCATTTTCCTCCTGATCGCAGGGACCTATACTCCCTTCTGCATGGCCTTTAACGGTTTTTGGAGATGGGGGCTATTGTCGATCATCTGGTCTTTGGCGCTGCTGGGCATCGTCCTCAAGATGTTCGCGATGAATGCCCCGCGTTGGATTTCGGCCGGCGTGTATCTGGTGATGGGGTGGCTCTGCATTGCCGCCGTCGGAGAGATGTTGCGAGTCTTGCCTCCGGGCGCGATCGCCTGGCTGGTCGCGGGCGGCGTGCTTTATTCCGTCGGCGCGGTGATTTACGTCACCAAGGCCTTTAATTTCCTTCCCAATGTCTTCGGCTTCCATGAGGTGTGGCATCTCTTTGTGATGCTGGCGGCGGCCTCCCATTACGTTGCCATCGCCTTTTACGTGGTTCCGCTCGCCTAGCGATTTCTCGAAAAGGAAAAGGCCGATCCGGGGATCGGATCGGCCTTTGTGAAGGGCAGGGCCCTAAGCCGGGTTCTGGTCTATGCGGTCATTTCTCTAGCCCCGAGCTCGCGCTCGGGATCGGAGCAGCCTACCCGCCCCAGGCCTTGCGAATCCGCCGGGCCGACGGACGGCCCTTGCGAGCCCCTGGGGCCTATTTGGCCTTGCACCCCGTAGAGTTTGCCGGATTTCACTACTGCGTGGAATTCCGAAGAACCCCACCGTACTTGCTTTCTGTTGCACTGTTCCTAATCGCCGCTTGCGCGACGACCGACGGCTGTTAGCCGCTACGGCGCCCTATGGTGCCCGGACTTTCCTCTCCCCCGCCGAAGCGGGACAGCGACCGCGCGCCCTGCCGAAACTCATTAAATAATCCTTTTCAACGGCAAGTCAATGGATCCTAGGGTTCCGGGTGGGCGGTGGGGCCTCAGGCGCCTCCGGATTTTTTTGAAAAGTGGGAATCGATGGCCAGGTTGGCCAGCTTGTCGGCCTCTTGGTTCTTTTCCCTAGGGATGTGCTCGATGCGAAAATCGCGGAAGCCCTCGAGCAAGGTCTTCGCTTGGGCGTGCAGCTTCTGCAAGGTGGGCTCCTTGACGCGGTATTCGCCCAGGATCTGCTTCACCGCCAATTGCGAATCCATGCGGATCCATACCTCCTCGGCACCGCGCCGTTGGGCCTCTTTAAGGCCGAAGATCAGCGCGGAGTACTCCGCGACGTTGTTGGTGGTTTCGCCGAGGTATTTGTAGACGCGGGCGACGGGGTTGCCGTCTTCGTCCTCGAGGTAGGCGCCGGAGCCGGCTGGCCCCGGGTTGCCGCGCGCCCCGCCGTCGGCGTAGACGATCAGGCGCTTCAATTCCCCAATCCCTTGAGCAGCAGCTGCGCCTCGCGCGGCGAGAGCTTGGCGAGGATCTCGCGGTAGGGGGCCGCCAATTCCTTCCACTCGCGGAAATCCGGGACCTCGGCCTGGGCCTTCGACTGGGTCTTGAGCTCTTGGGCGAGGGCCTCGATCGCGGCGCTGAGCGACTGGCGGGAGACGGTGCCCAGGCTTTTCAGCGAGGCGAAGGATTCGTGCTCGTTGAGGTAGAGCAGCAGTTCGGCGAGGGTTTCGGCGGGGATCTGTCCGTACATGGGGTTCCTTTCAGCGCACTGTCCGTAGAGGCCGTTCGCGAACGGCCCCTACAGGTCGATGTAAAGCAGGCGATGGCAATTCGGGCAGGAGTGGATCTCCTGCGTCTTGCGGATCTCGATGTTGAGCTGCGGCGGCACGCTCATGAAGCACTCTTGGCAGGTGCCGTCGACCAGCTTGGCCGCGGGCGGCTGGCGCTTGCCCTGGATCCGCAGGTATTTGTGCCTAATATCTTCGGGTAGGGAGGAAAGTTGCTCGTTGAGTTGGGCCTCCAGCGCTTGCAGTTTGGCCTTGCGCTCGTCGACCTGTCCCTGGATCGCCCCGCGCTCTTGTTCGAGGACGGCGCGGAGCTCTTGGAGCTTCTGCTCCATCGGGGCCAGCTCGGTCTTCAAGGCCTCGGCTTCGCCCAAGAGCTTGGCGATGGAAGTTTCGCGCTCTTTGACGGCGGTCTTGCCGCTGGCGATCTCCTTGAGCACCGCCTGGTATTCCTTGTTGGTCTTGATGGAGTGGAGACGCTCTTCCTTTTGCTTCAAGTGGCCGGATTCTTCGTCGATCTCGGACTTGAGCTTCTTCGCTTCGCCCTCGGCCTTGTCGGAGACGGCCTTCTTTTGGCCGTATTGACCTTCGAGCTCGGCCAGCTCGGCCTCGAGCTGCCTCACCTTGGCGGGAATCTCCTCGAGGTCGTCCTTGAGGTTTTGGATCTCTTGCGAGAGGTTCACCGTCTGGGCCAGGCGAGACATGTGGTCTTTCATGGGGGTCCTTCGTTCAAAGTGCCAATAATTATGGGCCGAGAAGGAGTCGAACCTTCGACCGCCCGGTTATGAGCCGGGAGGTTTATTCGCCAGCCCGAAGCAAGTTCGGGCTGGCTAAAGCCCAGGGCGAGTTGCCTCCTCGCCCTTCAACCCACACCGGTTAAGGTGTGATTAATTAAATTTATGGGCCGAGAAGGAGTCGAACCTTCGACCGCCCGGTTATGAGCCGGGAGCTCTAACCAACTGAGCTATCGGCCCCTAACATAATTTACCAGTCGACGAAACTGCGGAGTTTTTTGGCGCGCGAGGGGTGGCGCAGCTTGCGCAGGGCCTTGGCCTCGATCTGCCGGATGCGCTCGCGGGTGACCGAGAAGTCGCGGCCGACCTCTTCGAGGGTGTGGTCGGACTTCTCGCCGATGCCGAAACGCATCCGCAGGACCTTCTCTTCGCGCGGGGTGAGCGTCGACAGCACCCGCGTCGTCGTCTCGGAGAGGTTCATGTTGACCACCGCCTCCGAGGGGTTGATCACGCTCTTGTCCTCGATGAAGTCGCCCAGATGGCTGTCCTCTTCCTCGCCGATCGGGGTCTCCAGCGAGATGGGCTCCTTCGCGATCTTGAGGACCTTGCGGACCTTCTCGAGCGGCAGCTCCATCTTCTCGGCGATCTCCTCGGGCGTGGGCTCGCGGCCCAGCTCTTGCACCAGGTAGCGCGAGGTGCGGACCAGCTTGTTGATCGTTTCGATCATGTGCACCGGGATCCGGATGGTGCGCGCCTGGTCGGCGATCGCGCGGGTGATGGCCTGCCGGATCCACCAGGTCGCGTAGGTCGAAAACTTATAGCCGCGGCGGTACTCGAACTTGTCGACGGCCTTCATCAGGCCGATGTTGCCCTCCTGGATCAGGTCGAGGAACTGCAGGCCGCGGTTGGTGTACTTCTTGGCGATGCTGACGACCAACCGGAGGTTGGCCTCGATCAGCTCGCTCTTCGCGCGGTCGGCCATGAACTGGTTGCGCTTGATGTCGTGGAAGATCTCGTGGAGCGTCTTGCTGGTGTAACCGTACTCCTCTTCCAGCGCCTTGATCTTGCGGCCGGCGGCCTGGACGGTCTTCGACATGTTCTCGATCTCGTCCTTCGAGACCTCGAGGTCCTTGGCGAGCTTGCGCAGCATGTAGCTGCTCTTCTTGGCCTTGCGGAGCTTGTCGAGGCCCTCGGCGGAATTTTCGGACTCGATCTTGTGGCCGATGGTCGCGACGATCGCCTCCTGGGCGTTGATCTGGTCGATCATCTCTTTGATCTTGTCGATGATCTTGTTGATCGCCTTGCGGTTGAAGCGGATCTCCTTCACGTTGGCCAAAAGCTTCTGCTTCGACTCTTCCAGGGCCTTGAGCGCGTTCTCGCGGGCCTTCTTGGAGAGGCTGGCCTGCTTGGTCTTCTTGGCGGTGCGCTCGTACTCCTTGGCCAGGGTCTTGAACTTGACGAAGTGCTTCACCACCTGGCCGCGGAAGGCCTCCTCGTCGAAATTTTCGTCCTGGGTCAGGTCGTCGACGTCCTTGACCACGTCGGAGAGGCGGACCTTCGCCTTCTTGACGTTCTCGCCCAGGTTGAGGATCTCGTTCATGCCGAAGGGGCTGGTGATCAGCGTAACGAGGACGTCGTCCTCGTGCTGCTCGATGCGTTTGGCGATCTCGACCTCGCCCTCGCGGGTGAGCAGGGCGACCGAGCCCATCTTGCGCAGGTACATGCGGACGGGATCGCTGGACTTGCCGAAGGACTCCGCGGCGGCCGCCGCGGCCGCCTCAACTTCGACCTCGACCTCTTCGCTTTCCTCCTCGTCGTCGCCCTCGTCTTCCTCCTCGCCCTCGGCCTTGGGGGCCTCGGCGCGGCGGGCGGCCGGCGCGGCGGCGGGCGCCGCCTTCTTTTTGTTGGCCCCGCCCTTGGCGGCCAGGCCCTTGCCGTCCTCTTCCTTCTCGACGATCTCGATGTCGAGCTCGTCGAAGACGCTCAAGACGTCGTCGATCTGATCGGCGGAGGTGACGTCGTCGGGGAGGGCCTCGTTGATGTCTTCATAGGTGAGAAAGCCCCGCTCTTTGCCCAACTCGATCAGGCCTTGGATTTGGTTAGTTTTTTCTTTCGCCATAGATCCTCGCTTTGTTTTTCAGCACCAGGGACAGGGCCTGTATCTTCTCGTGGACGACGTGCAATTTCTCGGGGTCTTCGCTCCCGCGCAGGGCCTGAAGGTCTTCCTTCAGGTGCCGCTCCTTCAAACGGATGACGGCCTGCTCCAGGCTGAATTGGGCAGT
>SZOV01000071.1 GCA_030263375.1 Deltaproteobacteria bacterium PRO3 | reverse complement strand
AGGCGACGCAGGCCCTTTTCGCCGCGATCCCCACGGGCGTGGGCTCGCACCACGAGGGCCACGGCTTTCAAAAGCGGGAATATGGCGAGATCCTCGCCCAAGGCGCGCGCTGGGCGGTGGGGCGGGGCTTCGGCGCCGCCGAGGACCTCGACTACATCGAGGAGGGCGGGCGTCTTCCCCAGGCCGACCCGAGCTTGGTCAGCGAGCGGGCCAAGGAGCGGGGGCAGGGGCAGCTGGGCACCTTGGGCTCCGGGAATCACTTCGTCGAGTTGGGCTTCGTCGAGGAGATCTACGACGCGGCGACCGCCGAGGCCTTGGGTCTCGAGCGGGATCATTTGACCGTCATCATCCACACCGGCTCGCGGGGCCTGGGCCATCAGGTCTGCAGCGATCACCTCGAGACGATGCTGCGCGCCGCGAAGAAGTACGGCATCCAGCTCCCCGACCCGCAGCTCTGCTGCGCGCCAATCCGCTCGGAGGAAGGGCAAGCCTACCTGGGCGCGATGGCCGCGGCGGCCAACTTCGCCTTCGCCAACCGCCAGCTGGTGACGCACTACGTGCGCTTTCGCCGCTCTTGGGAAGAGCTGGGCATCCGTGTCGTCTACGACGTCTGCCACAACATCGCCAAATTCGAGGAGCACCTCGTGGGAGGCGTCTCCCGCCGGGTGCTGGTCCATCGCAAGGGCGCGACGCGGGCCTTCCCGCCGCGCCACCCGCTGGTCCCCGCGGCCTACCGCGAGGTCGGCCAGCCGGTCCTCATCCCCGGCGACATGGGGCGCTATTCCTACGTCCTGGTCGGGACGCCGAAGGCCCTCGAGCTTACCTTCGGCTCCACCTGCCACGGCGCCGGCCGCGTGATGAGCCGAAACCAGGCCAAGAAGAGCATCCGCGGCCGCAACGTCGAGCGGGAGCTGCAGGACCAGGGCGTGACGGTCCTGGGCGCCTCCCGAGCCACCATCTACGAGGAAGTACCCTGGGCCTACAAGGACGTGGCCGACGTCGTCGCCGCGGTGGAGGGGGCGGGGCTGAGCCGAAAAATCGCTCGCCTGAAACCTTTGGGCGTGATCAAGGGTTAGTGTATTAAAAGCATACACTATGTTTGAATTGGCCATCGTCTTTGTCTGCTTGCTGCTCAACGCGATACTCTCCGCGTCCGAAATCGCCTTCGTCTCGATCAACAAGAAAGTGCTGCGTCAGCTCAGCAAGACCTTTCCAGGAAAGACCCAGCGCCTGCTGCGCCTCCGCGAGCAGCCCGAACGCACCCTCTCGGTGATCCAACTGGGCATCACCCTGGTCGGCCTGGTCGCGGGCGCGGTGGGCGGGGCGGGGGTCGAGGAGAGCCTCAGTCCTTGGTTGCGAGAACGCTTCGGCCTGGGGCCTGCGACGTCCGAACTGATCAGCATCACCCTGCTGGTCCTGCCCTTGACCGCCCTGACCGTGATCTTCGGCGAGCTGGTGCCGAAGGCCTTGGCCATGCAGCGCCCCTTCGAGATCGCGGCCTTCGCCTCGCGAGGCCTGGCCCTCTTGGACAAGGTCTTCCACCCCGTGATCTCCTTTTTCGAATGGGCCACAAAATCCGTGGTCGGAGCTTTGGGCATCCTGTTGGGAAAGCACCGCGAGGCCAAGGCCGAACCCGCTCACGCGGCCAGTGAAGAACAGATTGCCCGCCACCACGAGCAGTACATCCTCAACCTGGTCAACATCGAGGCGAAGAGCGTGCAGGACATCCATACGCCTTGGGAAGAAGTCGTCTCGGTCGAGCGCTCCGATCCGATCGAGACCGTCCTCGAGGTGGCCGTGGAATCGGGGCACACCCGCCTGCCGGTCCGCCTCGGCCGCCGCGTGATCGGCCTGATCAATACCAAGGAATTGATGGCCTTCGCCTCCCAAGGCGCCCAAGATTGGGTTTTGCTGCTTCGGCCCGTGCTGCGGGTGCAGGCCCAGGACTCGCTGGTCCGGGTCTTGAAGATGATGCAGGAGAAGCGCAGCCACCTGGCGGTCTTGTCGGACGCCGAAGGCCTGCCGCACGGCATCGTGACCCTCGAGGATATCTTGGAAGAGGTGGTGGGGGATATCTACGACGAGGACGACGACCGGGCCGTGGAGCGGCTCCTGGCCCAGAAGGGGGCCCTGCGCCATCGGGGCCCCGGCAAACCCCCCTGGGATTAATCCGCAACCCTTTCCCTTTTCGCCCGATATTTAGAAAAACTTAAACGTTCCAAAACGCGCGAGCCTGGGGATAAAAGATCATTCCTTTCAAGGGCTTCTTAATGCTTGACGGATGGTCGCTCCTCTGTTACTCGCTGGATTAATGACCTGGTAAGGCCTCCTCAGCACCTCCGAGGGGCCGCCAAAAGAAGAACAAGATTCAAAAGGACAATTGAATCCAACCATAACCCCTTAGCTGTGCCGAAGCTTATCCGGAGATCCCTACCTAAGCAGTCCTTGGGAACCGAGGGAGGAGTAGAGGCGGCAGCAACCACCGGGAGTCGAGAATGCCTAAGCCTTAGGCATCGGGGTCCCGAGAAATGGTGAGGTCAGAATGAAGAAGTTTCTCTCCTCCGCGGTCGTCGCCTTGGTCCTGACGGCGAGCACGGCCGCCTTCGCCAACATCCCCAGCTACGAGCAAGACGGCGGCATGGTCGATTTCGACATGGACTCAGCCCCTAGTTTCTTCCTGGAAGACGCCAACGACATGCTGCCCGACCTCGAGGCCAAGATCCCCGAGATGATGCCCTGCGCCGGGATCATCACCAGCGATTTCGGCTGGCGGCGGGTCTCGCGGCGCCGTGGCCGCATGCACCTGGGCGTCGACATCGCCGCGCCTTACGGATCACCCGTCCTGGCCCCCGCCGACGGCCGCGTCGCCTTCGTGGGCCGCAAGGGCGGCTACGGGCTGACGGTCGTCATCGATCACGGCGGCAACCTGACCACCCTCTTCGCGCACAATTCCGAGATCTTCGTCTCCGAGGGCGACAGCGTCCGTAAGGGCCAAGAGATATCCAAGGTCGGCATGACCGGCCACAGCACCGGACCCCACGTGCACTACGAGGTGAGGATCGACGGCAATCCCGTCAATCCCAGCAAGTTCCTCTAAGGCATTAGAGTTTAGCCATTAAAAAAGCCCTCCTAGTGGAGGGCTTTTTTTTAATTCATTCGAAGGATCGAAAAGGGCGAGGGCTATTCCTCGGAAGCTTCCGCCTCGTCGTCTTCGAGGTCCTCGTCCTCCTCGATCAGGACGGTGTCGTAGTTGCCTTCCTCGTCGGGGAGCGACTTGAGGTACTTTTCGTAGTCGGCGGGCTTGAGCACGCCGCGCGATTGGAAGGCATCGAGGGTGCGGAGGTCGAAGAGCTTTTCGTCGTTTTTCTTGGCGGCCATGGGAGTCCTGTTGATGGAAAATTTTTGTGGGCCCGAGATTTAAACTGCGTTGTTCGCCTTTGTCAAGGAGGGCTTCCAGAAGAGTCTTTCGAGCCCTTGCAGACGCGACTTTTGATCCGATGCGGAGATCTCCCGCGCCGGGCCTTGTGTCAATTTATTGATTTTACTAAATTATTTTACATATTTCCCCCGGGCTGTCCGGGTTCTGCCCAGGAACTTCGATGCTAACGGTGGAAAGAAGCCCATGGAAAACGGAAGCAAGACGAACGACGACCCCCTTCAATTTACCAGGTGAAAATTTTTTCCTCCTGCCCCAGAATGTTTCGTAGGTGCATCGTTTTCCTCGAATCTTCGAGGGATGGACAAGGGGCGCCGGTGACCGCATGGCTGGATAAAATCTTGGCTCCCTGGCGCTCCAGGCGGCAGGCGACCCTGTGGTATCATCCGCGCTACGACGCGCCGACCCTTGCGCGCCTGGCCCAGGCCCTCGGGATGATCGCCCTGCGGGGCAAGCGGGTCCTGGCCCAGCTGGCTGAAGACGGCCTGGTCAGGCCGGGCGATCTCAAGCCCTTTCCCCTCATTCCCATCGCCGACCTCGAGCTCTTCCACAGCGCGGCTTACTTGGAGCGGGTGGGGCGCAAATCCACCCTGTCCCGCATCTTCGGCATCCCCGAGCACGAGGTGAAGGTCGACGAGATCCTCGGTGCGGTGCGTTGGGCGGTGAGCGGCACCGTCGCGGCCACCCGCTCCGTCCTGGCGAGGGAGGCGCCGGTCGCGGTCAACCTGGGCGGCGGTTTCCACCACGCCGAGCCGAACATGGGCTCGGGCTTCTGCGTCTTCAACGACGTCGGCGTGGCTATCGCCAAGGCGCGGGAGGAGGGCTTCGACAAGAACGTCGTCATCGTCGACTTGGATTTTCATCAGGGCAACGGGAACATCGTCGGCTTCCTCGACGATCCGACCGTCTTTAATTACTCCCTGCACGGCGCAGTCTGGACGCACGCCGAGGGTGCCGGCAATTTCAACCTCAACTTCGAGCAGCGCATCGGGGACGAGGAGTACTTGGGTATTTTGCAAAAATCCCTGCCGGCCTTCCTCGACGAAGCGCGGCCCGGCTTGGTCTATTTCATCGCCGGGCACGACGTCTTGGACACCGATCCCCTCGGACATTTCGCCTTGACCCGGGACGGCGTGGAGCGGCGGGACCGTTGGATCTTGGAGCTCATGGCGGATCGCAAGCTCCCCCTGGTCGCCACCTTGGGCGGCGGCTATTCGGCGTCCGCCTGCCAGGCCGCCCTGCAATTGACGGCCGCCGCGCTCGGGCAGCGCCGCGAGCTGCGCTGCGAAGAGGATGTCGAAAACTCCCATCCGCTTCGTAAAGTTCTGGCGGGCATCGACCCCTGGGACCCGCAATTTCGGCCTCAGGAGGGTTTTCTGCTGAACGACGCCGACCTGTGGGGGGACTTGGATCCCGCCTCCGCGCCCGCGGGGCTTTTGAAGGATTCTTCCGCCTACGAGGTGGAGCGCGAGATGGAGACGAGCGGCGTCCTCGAAAAATTCCGCGACATGGGCTTCGAGGACCTGCGGGTCTCGGTGGACCCGCGCGGCGAGAAGATTCTCATCGAGGCGCGACCCGCCGGGCAGCGCACCTCGCCTTTGCAGACGATGTCCGAGATCGCCTGGCGCGGCGATACGACGTCGATCATTCCGGAATGAATTTAAGGCGCGGCCTTCCGCCGCCTCAGCTCGCCAGCTTGCCCGCATGCCGGCGGGGCGCCGCCTTGCGAAGCCGCTTGGGCGCGCGGGCGATGTGCAGGCCCTCTTTCAAAAGGCGGTATTTTTCCTTCAGCACGGCCTCCTCGTAGTCGGGGGAGTTGAAGTAGGCCTTGAGCCGGTCGCTGACCGCGTGGATCTGGTCGCCGGGCACCCAGGAGATCACCTCACCGTCGCGCAGCTGGAGGCGCTTCTTCTCGACGCAGAAACTGGCGGCCGCGAGCTCCTTCTTCTTCAAAACGTCGCGCAGGGCCCGGAAGCGACCCTCCACCTTGGTATCCAGGAAATGGAAGAGGGCGGAGGCGCCCAACCCGATGTGGTAGTGCGAGGGGTGCAGGGCCAGGCCGTCCATGCCGAGACGCAGGGCCATCTGGACGAAGACCTCCTGGACTTCCATGCCGAGACCTAAGCCCGGATGCTCCTGGCCGGGGAGGATCTTTTTCTTGTCGGAAAAACTGCCCATGGGGTGCTGCAAGAGCAGCCATTCGATGGAGATCAGGTCGAGCTTTCCGCCGCCGGAAATCTCCTTGGGCTTGGGCAGGGCCAGCTTGCGCAGCACGACCTCGCCCAGCAGGTAGGTCTTGGGAACGGGATCCGCCTCCCAGCGCCCTTCGACGCGGATGATCTGGTGCATGGGCTCCGCGGCGTTGACGCTGATCTTCAGGTCGCAATAGCCGAGCTTCCGGATCTTGGGCAGGATGCCGTAGCGCTCGAGGGCCAGCTCGATGCCGTAGGCCGAATAGAAATCCAAGATCTTGCGCTGCGAACCCAAGGGGTTGGAGTCGAAGAGGTCCTCGGCGCTGAAGCTGAATTCGTTGCCGACCGCCGCTTCCTTCTGCAACTCCAGGGCGTTGAGGCTCTTGGAGATGTGGCCGAAGCTTTTGTGGAAGTTGGTGTCCTCGCGCAAGTCTACCTTTTCGGTCGCCCCCAACGTGTAGCTCAATAGGTTGGCGCTGCATTGGCAGGCCTTCATGCTGAAGCCGCCCGCCAGGGTCACTACCAGGGGTACGCGGTTTTCCCGCGCCCAGTCGATCACGAGGCGGTCCCGCTCGAAGACGCCCGGCACCGTCATCTCGAAGCCGCCCAGCGGATCGTCGCTCAGCACGTCTTGTCCGGCGATGTAGAACATCAATTTGGGCTGGAAGGTTTTGAGCACCTTGGGGAGGGTCTCGCGCAATTTTTTGAGGTACTCCCGGTCGGTAGTCTCCTCCGGCAGCGTGATCTCGGTCTTTTTCTTGCGGACCTGCGACCACTGCGGGCCGTTAATGGAGTACACCAGCACGCTGGGGTCCTTGGCGAAGGCGGCGGTGTTGCCGTTGCCGAAGTGGAAGTCCAAGTCGACGATGGCGATCGGGTCCCGAAAGCCCTGCTTGCGCAGCTTCGCGATCGCCACCGCGATGTCGTTGTAGGCGCAGAAGCCCGAGCCCTTGTCCGGCTCGGCGTGGTGGAAGCCGCCGCCCAGGTTGATCGCCACCTTCTTGCCGCCCTGCAGGACCGACTTGATCGCCATGATGGTGCCGCCGACGCCACGGCGCTGGAAACCAACCAGCTCGTCGATGTCGACTTCCTGGGGCTTGAGCCCGAAGATCCGGCCGAGGGTCTGGGGCGATTCGAGGGATTCAAGGTAGTCGCGGGAATGGAACAAGCCCAGCACGGAGAGCCCGACCCATGGGGAAGGGTGGATGTCGTTCATGTCGATCAGCTTCTCGTGGAGCAGGTGCGACAGGAGCTTCTTGCCGCGGTCGTGCACCACCCCGTGCACCTTGTTGTGCTTCATGATGGTGGGGCATTCGTAGCTTGGATGGTACCAGAAACTGACGTCCCGCTTGCGGCGGACGGCGGAAAGAAAACGGTCGATGAGCTGCTTCATCCCTGCCCCCCTTAAAATGCCTGCATGCGCCATATATTATTATAGATCCCCGCATTTTGGGAAGGGGCACTTCCTGCATCGCGCCGCTCCCGACCGTGTTCCATGCATTTTTTTCCCTGGTCCTTGTCCCGCCGTGTCATTAAAATGAAGCTGGTTCGGGGAGGGTGGCAATGTTCCCAAATTTTTTCCGGTTCCGGTGGTGGTTGTTCGGGGCGACGCTTGCCCTATTGGCCGCCTGCGTCTCGCCCGCGACCGCGCCCTCTCCCTTGGCCGAGATCCCATCCGTTTTGACCGTCCCCCAAGACCTCAGCATCGAGGTCAACGAGATCCAGGGCGGTGGCGCCGTGTCGGGCATGAAGGCCGGGGCCTTGGTCAAGGCGCAGGCGGTGAGGAGCACCGACATCAGAAAGGCCATTCAGGTCGCCGTGGGGCTCATCAACGAGGCAAACGGGTTTTTAAACCTCTCGCTCTCCTTCGTGAACCAAAAAGACATCCCCGTTGAGGTTTCGGTATTCAACTTTCGCCATAATTTCGAGTTTGAAGGTTTCCCCATCGAGGTGATTTTTGACTTTCGCCCCTTCGACCTGGACGAGGACGGCGCAGTCGAGGCCTGCAGCGGATGCACCTGTCCCGTGGGTTGCGCGCCCGCCTTGGCCGATTGTCCGGCGGAGGCCCCGGAAAACCAACTCCTGCCGATCTGCTTTCGGGCCTGGCTGAACGGGGAGCGATTCATGGCCGGCGTCTTCGACCGGGTGCCGACGCGGGACAATCCCGAGTCGGGGAGATTCCGCGTGCAGCTCCCTTCCTTCGGGGACTTGGAAGGTACCAACATGGCCATCCTTTATGATCACAGCGATCCGGAGGCCCTCAGCACGGATTTGGGCGCATTCCTCAAGGACGACAACGTCGACCCCGAGAACTATTTCGCGAGACGCCGCGAAATCGCCACCCAAACGGGGCCGGCCAGCCAGGCGAAGAAAACGCCCCGTTTCTCGGCCGAAAATTTTGATCGCGACGAGTCTTCGTTCCGTTTCCAGGCCCAGTACTTCTCCCACCTGGATTTCATCGCGTTGGAATCCATTCCGGACGGGGTCTTCGAGTCGGGATTGGGTCTGGTGGATATCACTCCGCCCATTTGCGCCCAGATTTCCAGCGCCGATCCCGTGGCCCAGATTTTGTGCGAGGATCTCGGGCTGATCTTGACGCCGGGAGACTTTCCGCCCCTCCCCGAGCTTTCGGACGTGTCATTGCCGGTTCCGGCGCAGTTTCCCCTAACGCCGCCCGTCTTCTGAGTTTCTCATCAAGGGAGAGGTGGCGGGGGTGGAGGTGGTGAACAGGGGCCGCAATCCCCCGGACAGGAATCGCAGGTTTCATCGAGACCGCACATCGCATCACCGCAAGAAGCCGGGGGAGGCGGAGGGCAAGACCCGCAGTCGGCGGGGCAGCTCTCGCAGGTCTCTCCCATGGCGCAGGATTTGTCGCCGCAGGCGGCCGACGGTTCGGGAACGCAGCAGCCCTCCGGATCGCAGGAGCCATGATAGGTATTTTCGCATACCAAGGCACCGTCCTGCTCAAAGACCAATTCCAGCAGGCCGCAGGCGGGGGTTCCCTTGTCGATGCTGTCCAGGGTACCGCAGGCGCCGGGGGCGCAGCAAGACACCGAACCGCCCTTGACCTCGATCTCGGTGCAGGTACCTAGGAAGATATCCTGACAGACAGGGGAGGGCGGAAGTTTGGCGAGGATTTCCTCGGGCAGGCCCTCGGCGAGCAATTGTCCCGACTCCGCGTCGCAGGCCAGCACTCCCAAGCCCAGACAGAAATTGATGGGATCGGGCGGGGGTTCCGGGACGCAGGAGCAGCCGAGGCAAACCAGCCCGGGATCGCAGATGCCTGGGCCGCCCGGTTCGGCGTTGGGTTCGCAATCTTCCCCTTCCTGCAGGAAGCAGTCGCCGCAGACGCACTCCGGGCAAAATTCCGCCGTCTGTTTGAGGGACAGCGAAGGCCCGGGTGGGGGAGGGGGCGGGCCTTCGCCGGGAAAGCATTGGCACCCCATGCCGGTTCCCGCGCTGGGACCGCAGATTTCCCCGGGGGCGCAGCCCTGGTGCGTTTCGGAGTCACAGCCGTCGAATTCCACGTTGCAATGTAAAGTTTCGAAACAGCATCGGCCGAAATTGCAGGTCTCTTTAAGAGTGGGATCTTGGGGGCAATCCGTCTCGATGGTCTCGAGGGTGCAGGTGCTGGAGGTGTCGCAGGCGGCCTCGGGAAGGAAATAAATGCATTGCCCCTGGAAGCAGTACCCGCCGGCGAAGGGTGGGCCCGTGGCGCAGTCGATTTCCTCGGTTTCCCGGGTGCAGGGCTTGCCGGGCGGAGGCGTGACCACTTCGCAGACGCGGATCCCCGGCCGGGAGGTCGGGCAGTCGTTCAAGGGGTCTTCGGGGCAAGGGTCGCAAAAGTCCCCGAACAGGTCCCCGTCCGCATTGGCCTGGTCGGGGTTGGCCATGTCGCTGCGGAACAGGGTGGGCGCGCAGTTGTCGCAGAGATCGCCGGCGCCGTCGGCGTCGCCGTCGGTTTGGCTTTTATTGGGGATGTCCGGACAGTTGTCGGCGAGGTTGAGGATGCCGTCCTCGTCGTCGTCCGCGTCGCAGGCCAGCTTGCCGTCGACCAAGGCGAAGGAATTCCCGGCCTGGGTGGCCGTGATCTCGGAGAAAGAACCCTGGGAGGCGGCGCCCATTTGGCCCTGATACGCGGCGGAGAGACCCTGAAGGGGCATACCGCGAAGCACGGGGGTCGAACCCGGCGAGGAGCTCAGTTCCACCGTGACGGGGACGGGCGTGCCGCAGGCCGCCGGGCCGAGGCAGTCGAAGGGGACCGGGCCCAGGACCACCCTGTAATCCACGAATCCCGAGAGCGGACCGCAGTCGTTGAGCTGCGTCCTTCCTTCCAACCGGAAGACCTTTCCCGAAAGTCCCGCGCTTTCCGCATGGCAGCTGCTTTGCAGTATGGCGAAGCCCTCGGCGCCGCAGGGGGCCAAGGTGACGGGGGGATCCCCGCAGAAGGCCGACTCGGGGGAGAGGGCGGGGGTGCCGGACCGATCGGAAGTGAAAGTGCCGAGGATGGCTTGAACCGTATCGCCGAGGGCCGATTGCAGCTCTTGTCCCGTGGTGGCTTGGCAAAGGGCCGCGCCGCCGCCGCCGGTTTCGCCGCTATTGCAGGCCGACAACGAGGCGGTGACGAGCGCAAGTCCGACGATGACACGAAGCATCCTCACCGAGAAACCCCTGAACCCTTTCGCGGAGGTGTGGAGAGAATTTTACTTGGAGCCGGCGCCCGAAGCCACGATTTTTCGAGGGATTCGCCGCCGATGCCGGGAACCCGCAGGGGGGCGGGAGACAAGCGACTGTAATAATTGCGGAATCGATCAGGGCTTCTCGATTTCCATCAACAGGCTTCCGTTGCGGAAGATCCGGACGTCGCCGGTGGATTCGCTGATCACGATGGCGACCGCGTTGGTGAGGGAGGTGATCCCGGCCGCCGCCAGGTGCCGGCTGCCCAGGCCGCGTTCGATCTCGGCGGAGTCGGCGGTGGCGCCCAGGTAGCGGCCGGCGGTGATCACCGTGCCGTCCGAGGCGATGACGAAGGCCCCGTCCAGGGCCGCGAATTCGCGGATGGTCTCTTTGAGGGCGGGGCTGAGGATGTTTCGCTCGTCCTCCTCGTAGCCCTTGAAAGGATTGATGATCATCTGCTTGCTGAGCTGCATCACCCGTTCGTCGTCGCCCAGGACGAAGATGGTGCCCACCGGCTTGCCCTCGCGGCCCTTGATGGCCAGCTCGATCGCCATGTTGAGGACGGCCTCGAAGACCTCGGGCTGGACCGACTCGGCGATGTCGACGATGTTCTTGGTGGTGATGACCTCGCTCTCCTTGCCGATTTCAAAGACGGTCAGGGTGTCGAGGGTCATGAGCTGGGAGGTCCCGCTTAAGAAGACCACCTTGTCGCCGTCCTCGACCAGGCGCGTCGAGATCGCGTAGGCCATGGCCAGCTTGATCAGGCCGATGCGGCCCAGCTTGATCTTGGGAAGGAGGATGTGCTTGGGGTACTTCTGCCGGAATTCCTCGTCCTTGGCCGCGTACCTCTTGGTGACGACGATCAGGTCGCAGTCCTTCGGCAGCTCGAGGGCCAGCTCTTCCTCGCCCAGGGCGTCAAGGTAGACGAAGAAGGCGTCGGCGCGGATACTTTTTGCCACGCTCGAGGCGTTCTTCAGCATGCTTTTGTTCAGCTGCTTCATGCCCAAGTTTCGAGGTGCCGAAGTGTCGGAGTGTCGAGGTTTTTTAGGCGCCATGGGTTGTCGCAGAATAACACCGAAACCCCATCCCAACTCAATGAATTAATGAGAGCCCACCCCGGCACCTCGACACGCTGGCACTTCGGCACTTGTTAGGGGTAAAATCCGCGGGTCAGCATCGCCTGCGAGACCTTCCGAATCCCGGTCATCAAGGCCGCGAGGCGCATGCCGACCTTGTGTTCCAGGGCGAAGGCATGGACCGCGTGGAAAGCCGTGCTCATGATCTCGAAGAGCTTCTTGTTGATCTCCTTCTCGTTCCAGAAATAATTCTGCAGGTCCTGGACCCACTCGAAATAGGAGACCACCACGCCCCCCGCGTTGGCCAGGACGTCGGGGATGACGAAGATGTCGCCGCGTTCCTCGATGATGCGGTCGGCCTCGAGGGTGACCGGGCCGTTGGCGCCCTCCGCCAGCACCTTGCATTTGAGGCGCTTGGCGATCGCGGGGGTGATCGTGCCCTCGGTCGCGGCGGGGATCAGGATCTCGGCGTCGAGGCAGGCCAGCTCCTCGTTGCTGACGGGTTCAGCCTCCGGAAAGCCCTCCAGGCGCCGGTGTTGGTTCACCCATTCCGTCAGGGCCTGGTAGGAGAGTCCCATGGGATTGTAGACCCCCGAATGCACGTCGCTCACCGCGACGACCTTGGCGCCGATCTTCTCCAGCTTCTTGACGGCGGCGCTGCCCACGTTGCCGAAGCCCTGCACCGCCACCCGGGCGTGCTCGTCCAGCTTGAAACCGAGCAGCTTGGCCGCCTCCATCAGGCAGTAGACGACGCCGCGTCCCGTGGCCTCCTTGCGGCCCAGCGATCCGCCGATGATCACGGGCTTGCCGGTCACGATCCCGGGGATGGCGTAGCCCTTGAGCTGACTGTAGGTGTCCATGATCCAGGCCATGACCTGCTCGTTGGTTCCCATGTCGGGGGCGGGGATGTCGACGTCGGGCCCGATGAAGTTGACGATCTCGGAGGTGTAGCGCCGCGTCATGCGTTGGAGCTCGCCGCGCGAGAGGAGTCCGGGGTCGATCTGGATGCCGCCCTTGGCCCCGCCCAAGGGCAAATGCACGAGGGCGCACTTCCAGGTCATCAGCATGGCGAGGGCCGCGACCTCGCCCAGATTGACGAGCTGGTGGTAGCGCACCCCGCCCTTGTAGGGTCCCAAGACGTCGTTGTGCTGGACGCGGTAGCCTGGGACGACGCGGATCGAGCCGTCGTCGTTGCGGAAGGGGACGCTGACGATCAGGGCCTTGTCGGGGACGCGGAGGCGGTAGAAGATGTTCTCGTCGAGGCAGAGCTTCTTCGCGGCGGTCTCGAATTGGGCCTGGACCTGGATAAACAGCGGGCTGTCCCATTCGGCCGTTAATTTTTTCATATCCAACCCCCCGATATTTCTATTAGAAAGGGTACCATAGCCCCGGGGCGATTCCGAACCAATATGTGGCGTTTCAAGATTCGGGCGTCCGAAGCGCGCCGCGGTGCGTAGAGTCGATATGACCAAGCGAAGGCTTTTCCTCCTTTCTTTCCTGTCCGTGTTTTTCACCGTCTTTCCCGGCCTTCGCGCCCAGGAAGACCGGCGCGACCCCTTTCGGGTCGAGTACCAAGATGCGGTGGTCCGCGTGCATCCCGGCGAGGCCTTCGGCTTCGACCTGAAGATCCAAATCCCCGACGGCTACTGGCTCTACGACGAGAAGACCTCGCTGCTCTTCGAAAAGACGGAAGGCCTCGCCGTCCTGAAGAGCGAGCGGCCGGCGCCGACGGATCACTTCGACCCCTTCCTGAAGAAAAATCTCCCGGTTTTTTTCAAGGAGCTCGAGCTCAAGGTCTTTTTTATGGTGCCGAAAGAAGCCTCGCCCGGCCGCCGCACCCTCGAGGCCGCGCTGCGCTACCAGGGTTGCTCCGAGGATTTCTGCTATCGCCCCGTCCGCAAGACCATCCTGTTGCCGGTCGAGGTCGTCGCGCCCGGCGCGGCCCTGCAGCCCGCGAAGTTGCCGCCCGCGGCCCCGGCCCTTACGGCCAAGGCCCCGGCGGAGCCCGCTTCCGGCTTTTGGGAGCTGATCCACGAGTCCAACCCGGAGCGCCTCTTGGACCAAGGCAAGATCACCCTGCTGGGACTGGCGCTCTTCGGCGGCATCCTCACCAGCTTCACGCCCTGTGTCCTGCCGATCGTGCCGCTCACCCTGGCCTTCATCGGGGTGAAACACCGGCGGCGCGGCAATTTCCTGCGCGCCGTCGCCCTGGTGCTGGGGATGGTGGCGATGTACTCGCTGTTGGGGTTTTTGGCGGCCTCGCTGGGGCTGAAGCTGGGCTTTCTCTTCCAGAGTCGGTGGTTCCTCCTCCTCACGGCGCTGTTCTTCCTGATCTTCGCCTTGGGCCTCTTCGAGCTCATCCCCTTCCACCTGCCGCCGAGCCTGCACAACCGCCTGGTGCGGATGGGCGGGGAGGGGCCCTGGGGTTCTTTTTTGGCGGGGCTCACTATTGGGCTCATCGCTTCGCCCTGCGTGGGTCCCTTGATCGGGCCCTTGCTTTTGATCGCCGCGCGGGAGCAGGACCGGCTTTACGGCTTCATTTTATTGCTGAATTACGGCCTGGGGATGGGGCTGATCTTCCTCGTCTTGGGGACGGCCTACGCCGAGCTGGCCGGGAAGCTGCGCGGCGGCCGCTGGACCTATGCCCTCAAGCGCGGCATGGCCGTCCTGATGCTGGCGCCGGCCTTGTATTACGGCTACGTCTTCGCCAAGCCGCTCTTGGCCAAACCGGCGAACGGGTTATGGACTTATCAGCTCGAAAAAGGGTTGAGCCTGGCCAAGGAGTCCCGTAAACCTGTTCTGGTCGATTTCTATGCCGACTGGTGTCCGCCTTGTCAGGAACTCGACAAATTCACCTTCTCGACGCCGGAAGTGCGAAAGCTGGCCGAGCGTTTCGTGATGGTGAAGGTCGACTGTACCACCGACGACGCGCAGTGCCGGCAGGCGACCGAAAAATACGAGGTGGTGGGTTGGCCGACCGTCCTGTTCCTCGACCACGAGGGGCGGCCCATCGAAGACGTCAAACTGGTCGGCGGCTTCGCCGACAAGGACCGCATGCTCCAACTGATGCAGCAAGCCCTGGACAAGACTAAGTGAAGATCAACGCCTCCGCCATCCTCGAAGACATCAAGCTCCCCGACTACAAGGGGAGGCACGTCTTCACGGCGAAGCTGCGGCTGTGGATTTTCATCGTCTTCTGGGTCATCGGTTCGATCTACTTCAAGGGCATGTGGCGCAGCGCGCCTTGGATCCCGCTGGTCATCGCCATGGCCTTCCTGCTGACCGGCATCTGCTACCGCAACATCCTGCGCAACCGCGCCCTGATGGTCTCTTTCGTGCTCGAGCTGGCCGCCGACCTGGTCAGCATGACCCTGATCGTCTACATCACGGGCGGGACGCAGAGCAATTACTTCACCCTCTACCTCATGTACTGCGTGGCCGCTGGCATGTTCTACAACTACCAGGTCGCGATCGTCGCCGCGATCCTATCCATCTTTTTCTACGGCAGTCTGGTGCTCAGCATGGAACTGGGCTGGCTTAAGCCCTTCGTCTACTCGGGCGAGCACGCCTCCTGGTTCGGCAACCAGACGGTGATCCGCTACGCGAATTTACTATTGCTGATCATGTTTCTGCCCATCGTCGTCTACGCGGTGAAGATCTCCAACTTCTTCTCCCGCCTGAAGCAGCGCGCCCTCGAGGAGCGCAACAAGCAGCTGGTCGCCCTCAACCGTATCTCCTCGACGATCCGCCGCATGACCTCCCCGTTGGAGGTGATCCAGCAAGTCCTGGCCGGCGTCGTCGAGGGCCTGGGCTACGACGTCTGCCTCCTCGTCATGCCCAACCGAGCGACCGGGCTGATCGAGTTTTTCATTCCCAACCAAAACCCCTTGGTTGAGCAGATCGAGGCGCGGCTCGGCTTCCAGTTGAGCGAGATGAAGCTTACGCCGGGGCATCCCAACAGCATCTTCACCGCGATCCGCCGCAATCGCCTCGTCTTCCGCCAGGAGCTCTCCGAGCTGGTCAAAGGCGTAGATCCTCACTGGTCCAAAGAATTGGCGGACCGGGTGCAGGAGGAGATGGGTTTTAAGAAGTTCGTCATCATGCCGCTGGTGGCCGAGCGCCGGGTGATCGGGGCCCTGATCGGGATCTCGCGCACCGAGTTCGTCGACGAGACGCGGATCGGCGTTTTGGAGAACTTCTCCAACCAGGCGGCGCTGGCCATCGAAAGCGCCCAGCTCTTCGAGGAGATCAAGAACAAGAACATCGAGCTGGAGCGCGCCAACAAGATCAAGAGCGAGTTTCTTGCGATCATGAGCCACGAGCTGCGCACGCCCCTGACCGCGATCATCGGTTTCTCCGAGCTGCTGATGGAAGAGGTGATGGGCGAGCTCAACGCCGAGCAAAAGGACAGCCTGCGCGAGGTCATCAACAACGGCGAGCACCTCTTGCACCTGATCAACAGCATCCTCGACCTGGCCAAGGTCGAGGCCGGCAAGATGGAGCTCAACCTCGAGGACTTCAGCCTCGAGGACCTCGTCCAAGAGGTGGGCAGCTCCGTTTCGCCCCTGCTCAAGAAGAAACGGCAGCACTTCGAGCTGAAGGTCGGCAAAAACCTGCCGGCCTGCCGCGCCGACGCCCGGAAGATCCGCCAGATCCTGCTCAACCTGCTTTCCAACGCGATCAAGTTCACGCCGGAGGAGGGGAGCATCGTCCTGGAGGCCGGGCACCTGCGCGAGCTGCCCGCCGAGCTCTCCGCCCGCGCCGCCTCCCCGGCGCCCTGTCCGGAGGGCTATTTCTCGATCCTGGTGCGGGACACCGGGATCGGCATCGATCCCAAGGACTTGAAGACCGTCTTCAACGTCTTCGAGCAGGTCGACAGCTCCTTCACCCGGCGTTACCAAGGGACGGGCTTGGGGCTCGCCCTGACCAAGCAGTTCGTCGAGATGCACCAGGGCCT
The DNA here is from genome assembly GCA_030263375.1 of Deltaproteobacteria bacterium PRO3. Taxonomy (NCBI): domain Bacteria; class Deltaproteobacteria; species Deltaproteobacteria bacterium PRO3. The sequence continues at coordinate 1,454 of SZOV01000071.1, read as the reverse complement.
GATCTGGGCCGAGAGCGAGGCGGGGAAGGGCTCCACTTTCCACCTGATCCTTCCGGTCAAGGCCGAGCCGGCGATGCCGCGCGCCGACCACAAAACCCCCGAGTCGATCATGCTGGGGGCGAAGCAACTGGTGGCCGGCGGTTCCGGCGGAGATTCTTGATTTTTCGAAACTTCTCTTGTCGCGAGGCGATAAGGCGCTAAATCCACCTTCGGCACTCCACACAATACGAGGTTTTTTCCCATGGGTCCCGCCACGCCCTACGACCGCGTCCACCTGCCGATCCCCGTCCTTCGTCGTCCGGACGGCCCCGAGGTCCTGGATCCCTACCCGCCGGCTTCACAACCGCAGAGTCCGGTTCCGCAAGAAATCTTGGATCGGCTCCGAAAAGACCCCTGGGCCCTGCACGCCCTCGACCCGGAGCTGCGCGAGCGCCCAGAGGTCCTGCGCGCCGCCGTCGAATCAGGACATCCCCAGGCCTTGGAGGCCATCAGCGTTTATGTCCCGCCGGAGGTCCTGCGGCGCCCGGAGATCTACGACTGGCTTAAGGAGTACCGTCGTCAAATCCTGCCGACACGGGTCTTTTTCTTTCAAGGGACCGTCGGCCTCGCCCTCGCCCCCGAGGCCGCGGGCCTGGCTTTGGGGGGCGAGTTTGGCGGCGGCGGGCCGCGCGTCGCCGCCAAGCTATTTTACGATCGGCTGAGCGCCGGAGACGGCGAGATCCGGCAGCAGCTGGGCCTTGAGGCCTCGGTGTTGCTGTACCCCGCCAAACGCATCTCGATGCGCGAGCGCCAAACCGTCCTCGCCCTGGGGTTTCCGCTGGCCGCGAGCTACGAGTCCGGGGGTCGCGAGGGTGGGATCGGCCTGAGTCTTGCCTACTATCTAGCCCGCGGGGAAAGATTGGCCTCGCCGCTCTTCGGCGTGCAGCGAGAGAACGCGGTCAATGGTTCCCTGGCCGATGACGGTGTAGGTTTGGCGGCTCAGGCCGCTTTTGGCTAAAAGTTCAGAGACATCTTTGAGCCGCACCCGGCTGCCGTTGAGGAAATATTCGTTCTCACCGGAGCGGTAGGCCCGGCGCGAGATGGTCACTTCGGAAAAGTCGAGCGGCAGCCACTTGTCGGTGTTGTCCAGCACCAGGGTAACGCTGGCCAGCCCCAGGCGCGCCCGGCCGTCGGAACCGGAGAAAATCATATCCTCGGTCTTTTTGCCGCGCAGGTTGGTGTAGCTTTGCTCGCCCAGCACCCAGCGGATAGCGTCGGCCACGTTAGATTTGCCGCTGCCGTTGGGGCCAACAATGGCGGTGATGCCGCCGTCAAAGAGGAATTCCACCTTGTTGGCGAAGGATTTATAGCCTTGAACTTCGAGTATTTTGAGGCGCATGGAGGTAAAACGTAAAACGTAAAACGTAAGGATGTACACGCCAAAGACATTACGTTTTACGCTTTACGAACGGGTT
>SZOV01000070.1 GCA_030263375.1 Deltaproteobacteria bacterium PRO3 | reverse complement strand
GAAAAGGTCCACATGGGCCTCGAGCTCTTCGACGCCGACGGCGTCCGCGTCGGCGGCGAGAATGCCCTCAATCCCGGGGCGGTCGCGAAGATGGAGAACCTTCCGCTCGCCAAGGCGGGCGACTACGTCCTGAAGGTCAAGGGCGGCTACCATCCCGCCGCGCCGGAATCCACCCTGGAGATCATCCCGGGCGGGGGCGCCGCTCCCGCCGCGGACGCGGGGGCCCCGCCGGCTCCCGCCGCGCCCACGACCCCGACGGCCCCCTCGGCGCCGACCGGCGGCGAGACCGTCTACAATCCTTTGTCCAAACCCGTCCCCATGCCGCGGGCCGGCACCGGCTCCCTGACGCCCGATTATCAGGGCATCGCCCAGCTCTGGAAGCAGATGGACTGGAAGCAGAAGGCGAAGGTCGTCGGCTTCTGGACGCTGCTGCCGGCCTTCTTCGGCTGGCTGGTCGGCTGGATCTGGGGCTACTTCAAGGGCCGCGCCAGCGGGAAGCGCTGGGCCGCGCGGCAGGCGGCGAAGCAGAACACCGCGCCTCCGGCGGGCTGATCGCTTCGGATTCGACTCGAACGGCAAAAAAAAGCGGCCCATTGCGGGCCGCCTCAAAAATCTGAAAAAAATTAACCGTTAAAACCCCTGTACCTTCGGCGCCTTCTTCAGCAGGTGGCTGACGCCGAACCAGCCCAGCGCGATGGCCGCCAACACCGACCACCACCAGCTCGCCGCCCAGCTGTTGTGGGAGTTGAGCATCGTCCAGACCAGCGGGACGGACATGTAGGTGTTCTGGCGGGAGCGCAGGCCCGCCAGGGCCACCGCCGCCGGGTCGGGGGCCTGGCCGTCGCGGACCGCGGTGATGATCTTCTTTTGATTGGGCCAGATGCGGAACCATACGTTGTAGGCCATGATCGTGCCGAACAGCGTGCCGACATGGATGTTGTAGCCGCGGAAGCTCCAGCCCGCCCAAGTTCCCATCAGGTAGACGAAACCGGAGATCAACAGGAAGGAGAGCACCACCGCCGCCTTGAGATTCTTGGCCCCGAGCGTCTTCATGATCGCGTCATAGACGAAGACGCCGAAGAAGGTGACGGCGAGCATCACGAAGGTCGGCAGGGTCCAGTTTTGCGTGGCCCCGGCGAAGAGCGCCCCGCCGTGGTAGAAGACCAGCATCAGCAGGATCACGCCTGTCCCCCAGGTCCAGAGCGCGCCCCAGCGGAACCAAAACAGCGAGCGGGGCATCAGCTGCGGCACCACCTTCTTTTTGGTGTCGCCGTCCATGGTGGCGGCGAAGGGTCCGTTGACGAAGTTGAAAAAATACAAGAGGCCGATCCACAGGATCCCCGCGACGACGTGGATCCAGCGGAAGACCGACTGGAGAATTTCGATTGATTGCATGTCCGCGCTCCTTTTTTGCTCAATACGGGATTTTGGGCGCATGTTAGCGGGGAAACTCTAATTTTCAACTAAAAATCATTATTGGGCGGTATCAAATTCGGCACCCGGGACCCGACGGGTCCTGTCCGGTCTGCACCCCCACCGTGCTCGCAGGCTGCGCGCGGTGGGGGGCCCCCGCCCGGCCACCCGTCGGGTCCCGGGTGCCGAATTTGGCGTTCATTAGATTTTTAGCTGAGAAATTTGCGGAAGGGGGTGGCGAAAAAATATCCAGCGGACAAAAGGCAAACCTCATCGCCGCATATGAATAAAAGCGTAAGCCTCGACATAAAGCGGGGGGTTACGAAGGCTTCAAAATTAAACTTCGAGGGTCGCGGTCTCCGCGCTCTTGCTGAGCTTGCGCAGCTGCCGTGCCCGGTGCTTGAGGCGCACGATGTCGCCGCGGAATTCGTGGGTGAGTTTGGCCAGGGCCTTCTCACCCTGCAACTCATCCAAACCCACCGCGCGCGGGCGGCCCCAGTTGAAAATCGCCTTGCTGGGGAAGATCATCGGCGCCTTGGGAAAGACGAAATAAGGATAGTGCAGGTAAGGCTTGATGAACTTCTCGACCAGGAAGGGATGGTTGATGATCCAAAACTTGATCGTGTAGTCGATCCCGTCGTGGCCCACCGGCACGATGTGGACCTTCCGGCCGGGGTGCTCCTGCAGGTATTCGCGCGCGATGTTCAAAAAGCCCTTGTGGAACTTCACCACGTAATCGCGCTTGATGTAGTGTTTGATGAAGTCCATGCCCTCGGGGAAAAGCAGGATGTGGTCCTTCTTGAGGGCCTCCTTGCCGGCGGGCACGCTGATCGGGATGCACTGGCCGCTGCGGAAAAACTCGCGGACCAGCGGCAGGCGGAAGGCCTCTTTGTAGACCAGGGTCCGCACCACGCCCAATTTCCTCAAGTAAAAATAATAGCAGATCAAGGCCGCCTCGAGGGTGTTGGCGTGATTGCTGATCAGGATCACCTTTTCCTTTTTCGCCAGGGCGGCGACCTCGTCCATGTGCCCCGCGTGTTCGACGCGGAAGTAATAATCGTGCAGCAGCTTCAGCCAATGACGGTGCATGGCGAAGTATTTCTCTTCCAGCGGCTGATCGTCGTAGTCGAAAGAGAGGATTTTTTTCAGCTGCTGCGGGATCTCGCCCAGCGAGCCGACGGGCAAGAGCGATTCGAGCGTCTTGCGGGGACTCTTGAGCAGTTCTTCCAAGGTGTGCGCAAGTGGGTTCATGGTTTAAGCTTTCAACGGCGTCGCGGAATTTTGAGTTCGATTTTTTTTAAAGAAATGAAAATCCCAGATGGGCGTATCCTAGTTGCTTCGCGCGAAGATCGCAAGACGGAGGCGCAGATTTTTCGCAGAAACTTATCCACAGGGGACGTGGTTTGCGTGGACTTTTATGACGCAGGGGGCCGATAATTGCCTGCGTCAAAAATTTTCGAAACGAAGAAAACCCCGGTGGGGGAAAATCCTTCTCCCAACGCCGCAAAACCCGGCAAAGGGGGGAGAACGGATAGGCGCCGTCGCCGTTCGGGCCCTGAGCGGGAGAGACAAAAAATAAAAAGGCCGATCTTCCCCTAGAAGATCGGCCTTCACCCAAACTCCTGAAAAAAAACTTAACTCAAAGCCTTGCGGCGGCCGCCGACGTAGCGGCGGGCCAACTTGTCGCCGCGTCGCGCTCGCTCCTGGATGCGGCGCAGCTCCTCGCCCATCGCCGCCTGCAGGTAAGGATTGCCGGGGAAGGAAGGTGCCTCCTCGCCGACGAGGCGGATCCCCTCCAGGACCTCGTGGTGGCTCCCTTCCCAGCTCTGTTCCGTTGCGATGTTTTGCGAGTGACGTGCCATCTTGGGCTTAGACATTAGCAAGACGGCTGCCAAAATTTCCCCATCTTCGAAAAAATATTTCCTTTGTTTTTCAAACTCTTAATATTTTGTACGGAAGGTCCTCGTGGGGAAGAGTCCCCACTCGGCTTCGAGTGATGCGCGCCCCCCGGAGAGGACTATCCCCATTTGCGAGCGCCGCTCACCTCCCATCCCGCGACTTCTTAGAAAAAAACGGCCCCCTCGCGGGAGGGGGCCGTCCGGGTTCCACGTGAGTGGAAGGGGTAGGAACTAATTTCCGTTCAAGGCCTCCGGGGTCGCCGCCTGGTAGTAATCCCCGCCGCGCGCCACCGCCGCACAGAGGCCGGCGACGCAAAAGGGATGGGAGTAGAGACAATCCTGGATGGAATTGCTGCAGAGCCGGGCATTGCCGTTTTGATCCACGTAATCGGCGGCGTTGGTCCCCTCGACCAGGACCTTGTAGTGGTCCGCGAAGTCGCTGAGGTCGTGGCGGACCAGGTATTGTCGCTCACAGCCCGTATCGGGGCTCACGCAGCTGCCGGGTAGGGTTTGGGCAGGGATCTCCTCGACCAGGACCTGGCACCTGCCCTGCGCCGAGCAGGCCAAAAGCTTGAAGCGTACCCAATCGGTCGGAAAGAAGTTTCCCCAATATCCCGTCGCGGGGTTGTAAGCGAAGCGGCTGGGGAAGCGCACCTGGAAGCGGACCTCGACGAAGCGCTCGGCCTGGGGCAGGAGCGGGCTGCCGCGGACGAAGCGCAGGCTCCCGGTCCCCTCCAGGGGCAGGATGCGCGCCAAGGGATCGAAGCTCATCGCCGTCCCGTTCGGGGTCGTGTATTCGAGGGGCGTGTTAGCGTAGACCTTCTGCAAGGGAAGGGTGACGTCGACCGACTGGACGACCGTATAACCTCCCGTCGCCACTAAGCCCCCCGCCGGCTGCAAGGAACCCGGCGAGGCCTCGACGGGCCACTGGACTTGGGGGCCTCCGGGGCGGCTCGGCTGGGCCGGGGGTTGGCTTTGGGGACCGCCCGGAGGAGTCGCCTCGGGCGTCGCTGCCGGCGTCGGCAGTGCCTCGGGGGTCGGTAGCGGCCCCGAGGTCGGTGGCGCCTCCACCGCGGGAACCTCTTCCGTCAAGGCCGGGGAGTTCGGGATGGCCCCCGTCGCCTCCTGCGAGGTCTCTTCCCCGGAATGATAGACCGCCTGCTGTTCCCCCGGGCTACAGGCCCCCAGGACCCAAAGCAGGCCCGAATAAGCTAAGATCTTTGCAAAGACGTTCCGTAACATCGACCCCTCCTGTTTTCGCTTCGGATGAATTTCCGTCGCTCCCCTCTTCATTACAAATCGCAGACCAGGCCGCGATTGCCTTTTAACTAATTGATTTTATTTAAATAAATTAATTGGGCCTGATTGCGTCTTCAAAAAATGACTACTTAGTAATCAAAAAGGCTGCCGGTGCGGAGCCTGCGGGCGCCCATTGGGTTTTCAAAGGGAGATCCCTTGGACAAGGAATCTTGCCCGAAACCCCGCACCGGCGAGACCTTTCAAAAACAGCGCAGTTTTCCCTCGATTGGCGGCAAAAGACGGGGGCATCTCGAGACGCTGAACGAGTCCTCGCCGGCGGTCCTGAGGCCCCTTTTTCAAAATCGACGGCGGTCTAGATAAAGACACAGAGGCAATCCTCCCTCGTGCAAACCAAGCCCTCGCCGCAATCGCCTTGGTCTCTACAAGGGGTGAGATAGCCACCGGTGGTCGGCTGGGCCTCGCTGCAAGAGCCGGTGGTTGGAGTCTCCGTAGGTTCGGGGTCGGACGGGGCGGGCGTCGGCGCGGGAGGGTCTTGGGGCGCGGGGGCCTCGCAAGAGGTGGCGGTCACACACTCCGAACCGCCCTCGTTGTAGCAGCAGACCTGGCCGCTGCCGCACTCGCCCTGCGTGCCGCATTCGTAAAACTTGTCTTCGTTTCCGCAGGCGGCGAGGCTTAGTAGGGCCCAAGCAAGGGCAAGGCAGCGGGCTTTAAATCGTGGGTGAGGGGACATTAGGCACTCCTATTTCAAGGTTGAGGATTTCGAGACAGGGCCTGATGTTTCAACTATTGTGCCAATAATTTACATTTTGTAATTAATTGAAATTAAATTGATTATTTTAAAAATTATTTTTGATTGAAAATTTTTGTATAATTAATAAACATTATTTGTTTATTGGAGGTGAGGTCTTTCCCCGATGACCACTGCCCAACGCATCGCCGACCGCTATGAGATCGTCCGCACCCTCGGCGAGGGCGCCCAGGGGACGGTCTACCTCGCCCGCGACCTCTCCCGAAACGGCCGCCCCGTCGCCCTCAAGACCTATGCGCGCGGGGGCCCCGAGCGCGAACGGGCTTTCCGCCGCGAGTGCGAGGTCCTGCACCAGCTGCGCCACCCCCACATCGCGCGCCTGGAGGATTGGGGGGAGACGGGCGACTGCCTCTACCACGTTACCGAGTATGTCGAGGGCCGCGACCTGGTCCGCGAGGCCCGGACCCGCGATTGGAACGCCGTCTTCCAGCTGATCGTCCAGGCGGCCTGGGCCTTGGGCGAGATCCACGAGCGCGGCATCCTGCACCGCGACCTGAAGCCGGAAAACCTCCTCGTCGGCCGGATCCACGAGCGGGAGGCCGAGGGCGTGCCGGAACGCCTGCGCTTAAAGCTGATCGACTTCGGCCTTGCCTTAGGTCCCGGCGAGGCGAGCGCCGCCCCCGCCGGCAGCCTCCCTTACATGGCCCCCGAGGTCTTGGCCGGCGCCGCCTACGACCACCGCGCCGACCTCTACAGCTTCGGCGTCGTCCTCTATCACCTGGCGCTCGGCAAACTCCCCAGCCTCCCGGGCGGCTCCTTCGCGGACTACCTGGAGGCCTTGAGCGAGGGAAGCCTCGACCTCGAGGTCCTGCGCGGCGGCGAGGTCCCGCGCGGGGTCGTGGAGTGCATCCGCCGCCTCGTCCTCCCCGACCCCGAGCGGCGCCTGGGCAGCGCCGCCGAGGTGATCCGCTGCCTGAACCACTACGAGCGCGAGCAGTTCCCTACCGCGACCCCGCCGCCACAGGTGGTTCTACCGCCGCGCCCCACGGAGGCCCCCACGCTTAAGCCCGCGCCCGGGGCCCCGCCCGAGCAGATCCTCAAGACCCTGCTCGAGCTCTCCCGCGCCGGCAAGAAGCGCGAGGCCCTGGCCTTCGCCGAGCCCCTGCTCCCCCAGCTCTACCAGTGGCGGAACGCCTCCCTGGTCGCGGACTTCCTCGCCACCCTGATCTACCTTTTGGCCGAGTCCGGTCGCATCGCCGAGGCCCAGGGGCTCTTGTCGCGGCTCTACGAGCACCCGGCGCTGAAGGCCCAGCCCAATCTGGAGTATTACCTGACCGGCGCCTACCTGGCCTTCCGCCAGGGCCGGCGCCGGGAGGCCAAGGCCCTGCTGGAAAAGGCCCCCGAGGCCCTGCTGCGCAAGGCCCCGGCCGCCAAGCGCGCCCGCTTCGAGAACTACCTGGGCTTATGCGCCCAGGCCGAGCGCGACTTTGTCCAGGCGGCCCTGCACTTCGAACGCGCCGCCGAGCACGCCCACGAGGCGAAGCGCCGCGACCAGGAGGCGAGCTTCTCCGCCAACGCGGCCGCCCTTTACTTCGAGCAGAACCGCTGGGCCAAGGCCTACCTCCTCTACCAATCCGCCTTGGGCCTGGCCCGCGAGCTGCACAACCGTTCGCTGGAGGCCTCGATCCTGAACAACCTGGGCAACCTCTACCTCTACTTCGGGCGCTGGCACGAGGCGGAGGGGGCCTTGATCCGCTCGCTGGACCTGGCGCGGCAGCAGGGGCTCAAGCCCCTGATCGCCTACAATCTTTACCTCATGACGGTGGCCGAGGAGGGGCGCGGCAATCCGGAAAAGGTCGAGGACTACCTCCGCCAGGCCCTGGAGGAAGCCGAGGCCCTGGGCGAGACGGAGGCGCGGCTGCAAACCCTGCTCGCCCGGGCCCACTTCGAGGCGGGCCGCGGCCGCGCGGCCGAGGCGGAGGCGGCCCTCGACGAATTGCGGCGCGCCGCCGAGGCGGCCGACGAGCCGAAGTACCTGCTGCAGGCGGAGTGGCTGCGGGCGAGGACCGCGATCGGCGAAGGTCGGCACCGCGAGCCTTGGATCGCCGGCACCCTGGAAAGGGTCCGGGAGGACGCCGCCGGGCGCGCGGCGACCAACGTCCTCTGGCAGGTCCACGTCGACTTCGGCGACTTGGAGCGCCTGCAGGGGCGCTGGGGCGAGGCGGCGGCCTCCTACCACCGCGCCCAGGAGATCTTGAACGAGCTGCTCCAGGAGGTCCCCGAGGCCTACCGGGAGAGCTTCTTTCGCGACCGCAAGAAGGAGCGCCTGCGCCGGGGCCTGGAGGCCCTCGAGGCCGCGCGCCGCAAGACCGGCGAGGAGACCACCGCCAAGGACATCCCCCTGCCGCCGCCCGAAGAGCCCGGCTTCCCCGGCGTGAGCTTCGCGCGTTGGGTCGACGTCAACCGCCGCATCCTCCAACAGCACCACAGCCAGGCCCTGCTGGAGGAAATCCTCGCCTCCGCGATCGCGCTGACCGACGCGGAGCGCGGCTTCGTCATCCTCTCCGAGCAGGACGCCCTCGAGATCCGCGCCGCCCGCAACCTGGACCCGAAGAGCCTGGAGAGCGAGGCGATGCAGTTCAGCCGCACCGTGGCCCGCGAGGTCCTGCGTCAAGGCGTCTCCCAGGTGATCCTTGACGCGCAGCATGACGCGCGCTTCTCGCTGTCCGCCTCGGTGAAGGAACTGCAGCTGCGCTCCCTGATTTGCGTGCCGCTGAAGGCCGGGGCCAAGGCCCGCGGCCTCATCTACCTGGACAATCGCCTGCGCCAGGGCGTCTTCACGCCCGAGCACCTCCCGCTCCTCGAGGCCCTGGCCGACCAGGCCTCGCTGGCCCTCGAGCACGCCCGGCTCCACGAGGAAAACGAGCGCGCCATCCGCGAATTGACGCAGTCGAAGGCCTTGATCGAAAAGCTCAACGCGGCCCTGGAGCGCGACCTTCAGACCACCAGCGCCAACTTGGAGGCCGTGGAGGAGGGCCTGCGCCGGCAGAACCAAGAGCTCTCCCTCAAATACAAATACGACAAGATCTTAGGCGAGAGCCCCAAGCTCAAGGAGGTCCTGAAGAGCCTCGACAAGGTCGTCGACAGCAACATCAACGTCTTCGTCTACGGCGAATCCGGCACCGGGAAGGAGCTGATCGCCCAGGCCGTGCACTTCAACGGCCCGCGCAAGGACAAGCCCTTCGTCACCGAGAACTGCGCGGCCCTCCCCGAAACCCTGCTGGAGAGCGAGCTCTTCGGCCACGTCCGCGGGGCCTTCACCGGCGCCGAGCGCAACAAGGTCGGCCTCTTCGAGGCGGCGCACGGCGGCACCGTCTTCTTGGACGAGGTGGGCGAGATGTCCCCCGCCCTGCAGGCCAAGCTGCTGCGCGTCCTGCAGGAGGGGACGGTGCGGCGCCTGGGCGAAAACCAATACCGCCGCGTCGATGTCCGCGTCGTCTCCGCCTCCAACAAGGACCTCTGGCAGCTGGTCCAGGAGAAGAAGTTCCGCCAAGACCTCTTCTTCCGCCTCAACGTGATGAAGCTGAAATTGCCCCCGCTGCGCGAGCGCCGCGAGGACATCCCCCTGCTCCTCGAGCATTTCTTGACGCAACTGGCGGAGGAATCCGGACAGCGCCCCCTGAAGGTCCACCCCGAGGCGATGAAGGTCTTGATGAACTACGACTGGCCCGGCAACATCCGCGAGCTGCAGAACGAGGCGCGGCGCCTGGTGGCCCTGGCCTCCGGGCGCGAGATCCTGGCCGAGCACCTCTCGCCGCACTTGAGCGCCGCCGGCGGCGGCGGGCTGCAGGACCTCTACGCCCGCGGCCTGGACCCGCAGATCGAGGACCTGGAGAAGAAGGCCATCCTCCACACCCTCGGCATGGTCCGCGGCAACAAGGTGAAGGCGGCCAAAATGTTAAAGATCTCCCGCCGCACCCTCTACCTCAAGATGCAGGCCTTCGGGATCGCGCCCCGCTTCGGGAAAAAATCCCCCGCTGCTGCCCCGCAAAATGGCTAATCGTAAGTCATTCTGAAAACGGGCCTCCGGACCCCGTCTTTCATTCTCCAAGGATTTCCGCCTTCTAAACATCGCCGCCCCACTTGGCATCCCGCTTGTAATGTCTTGGCCTCGACACACCTCGGTTGGATTGGGGGCACCCTCTCCTCCCCGACGGGAGGAGAGGGACCGAGGTGTGGCTGGCGCGGCCGCGACGATTCTTTGCGTCGTCCGGAAATGCGTCCAGCGTCCAACGGGAGGCCACGATGAGAACCCTTCACGCCTTTTTAGTTTCCACGTTCGCCCTGAGCCTGATCGCCTGCGGCGGGGCGGGGGCGCCCGGGCCCGGTGGTGGTCAGGGCGGCGGCGCCGGCGGGGACTGCGACGGCTTCGGCGGCACGGTCGCCGACAACGCCGGCGTCACCTACGGCTGCGTCGATCCGGCGGGGGCGCTCTACGAGATGAAATTCGACGGCCAGGGCGGCTTCGTCTGGACCTTCATCACCACCGGCGACCCGCCCGTGACGAACGGACAGTACTCGGTGGTCGGCGACCAGGTGCGCCTCGTCATCCCCGGCTTCGACGTCGGCGGCGCGGACTTCGACGAGACCTCCACCGCGACCACGGTGAAGCTCGGGATGCTGGCCGCCTTTCAGACGCCGCGCCTCTCCTGCGGGGCCTTCCGCCACGACTTCGACCTGGGGGCCATGGACGCCGCGGACTACCGCTGCCAGCCCTACTCGGCCGGGCCCGGCGTGACGCACTTCCCGGTCTTTCGGCTGGGCGGCCTGGACGCGACGCAAAACAGCCCGCTCTTCAACCGGCCCCAACCGGGCGCCGCCTTCTGGAGCACGCAGAAGGACGTCGCGGGCAGCATCAGCAACGAAGATTATTATGGGATCTACCGACAGCTTGGGAATAAGATCTGCATGTACTTCCCGGGCGCGCCGGCGGATCGACGCGAGGTGGAGGCCGAATTCGGCGCCAACCTCGAGACGCTAAGCGTCGATCGCAGCGAGCTGAGCGCCTCCGGACCCTGCGGACGGATTTGAGGACCTGAGGAGTGAGGAGCCTGCCCGCGAATCAAACCCGCGAAATGGCGACCCGACCTCCCGCCTCCGCCGGGAAACCGCAACGCTAGATCCCGATAAGGAGCCCCCATGAAACGAAATATCCTGATCCTCTTCAGCCTCGCCCTGCTGCCAGCCTGCCTCGGAGGCGGCGGTGGCAACGGGGGCGGCGGCAACAACTGCGCCCCAGCGGCCTTCTTCGTGGCCGGCACCTGGAACTCGAGCTTCCTCTGCCAGGACGACAACCCGAGCTTCGGCTGCTTCAACGGGGGCGACGTCCTGACGGTCACCCAGGACGGCGACGAGGCCGCGCCGGGCAACAACGTGAGCTTCACGGACAACAACGGCGGGAGCTTCACCGGCCTGCTCTGCGGCACCACCTTCCTCTGGAACGGGACCGCCCCCGGCATCACCGAGGGAGGCACCTGGGAATTCAGCGACGCGGAGCATTTCAGCAAGGACACCAGCTACAACCGCAACGACGGCACGGGCGGCGGCACCTGCACGGGAGACGGCGTCCAAGAACCGCTGCCGGGCCCGCCCCTGCCGGCCTGTCCTTAAGGCGGTCGCGGAAATTTTTTTTGGGGAATCATCCCCAAGCGATACGGGAGGCACTATGAAACCCTTCATCCTCTTCGGCGTCTTCGGCGCCCTGACCCTCTTCGCCCTGGGCTGCGGCAGCGAGAAATCTTGCGTCACCAGCTCGGACTGCGGCGGCGGAATCAATTTCTGCGACAACGGCACCTGCCGGACCAGTCCGGGCGAGATCGTCTTCGAGGGCGAGGACCCGGCCGACGCCGAGGCGGAGGCCGAAGGCGAAGCGGAAGAGTAGGAGGGGCCGATGACGCCGCCGCTCAGCCGCCTCGAGGATTTCGCCGCCCTGCGGGAGGACTTCAGCCCGGAGGCCTGGGAGGGGCTGCGGCGCAGCCTCGCCGCCCGCGGCGCGGCAACGGCGCCGAAGTCCCGACAGCCGGGGCGGGGCGCAGTCAAGGCCCCGCCGGCGCCGGATCCCGCCTACTTCCTCGCGACCTATTTCGCCTACCAATCCGTGGACGCCCAGGACCGCCTGCTCGGCCTGCTGCGAAAAGCCCGTGCCCCCGCCTTGATGGTATGGGAGATGGAGCGCAGCGCGAAGGCCCGCGGGCGCGGCGCCTTCGGCCGGGCCCTGCACCGGCTCTTCCTCGATCGGCACCGCGCGCAGGACTACCTCGAACTCCCCGTCGCCGACGACTCGGGGGACGGCATCTTTTTTCCGAAGGAGGGCCCCACCGCCCGGACCTGGGCGCAGGTCGGTTGGAGCTACGCCCCGGAGCGACCGGACTTAAGCCTGGCGCGGGCCCTCGCCCTCTTCGTCTCGGTGGAGTGGCAAGGCCCCTTCGATGCCCCGGGCCTTGGGCAGGTCCTGAGCGAGGCCGAGCAATTCCGCGAGCGGGGCCTGCCCCTGCCGCCGCGCCTGGTGCTCCACGGCGACGCCATTCCAGTAGGGTCGAGACCGGAGGCGGAAGAGATCTACACCGCCGGGACCTACGACAAGGCCATGGACACGCTCTCCCTGGTCAGCCGCAATCCCCAACTAACCGTGACCTGGGCCCACGAGGCGGGACACTTCCTGATGGACCTCTTGGACGACCGCCACGGGCCAAACGACGATTACCTGGCCCCGCTTAGGGCCGGCGGCGAGCTGCTCTTCGATCCCGCCCGCTGCGGCCTCTGGGAACACGTCTCCACCTACCCCGCCGCCTATTGTCGGCTGGGGTCCTCGCCCCTGGCCCGAGACTTGAAGATGGGCGAGGACCTGGCGGAGACCTTTGCTTATGCCTACACGCGTCCGCCGGACCCCGCTTCCCCGCCAGGTCCGGCCCACGACCTCGATCGCTGGCAGGAGCTCTCCCCCGCCTCCATCCTTGAGGGCCTCGAAGGGGTCTTGAACCATTTGCTGCGGGACCCGGAAAGACTCCCCCTCCGGAATCCGTCGACCGGCCTGGACCCCATCTCCACCCAGCGGCTTTGGGAGACCTTCAGCCGCCAGTTGGTCCTTATGCTCGGCGCCGAGACGCCGGCCCCGCCCCGGCTGTCGGCGGAGGTCCGGACTTGGGACTTGGACTACATGCGGGCCATGCAGGCCTGGCTTCGGGAGGTCCAGACCAAGCACCTGCCGAAGGTCGAGCGGCGGCGCTTGGAAAAGGTCCAATGGATGGACCGCCTGATCGCTGCCTGGGTCGAGACGGATCTCGCCCCCTGGGAGCTGGGGTTAAGACTCGGCCTTTCGGGATCAATAATGGATAAATAATATCCATTTATTTGAATTATCCCGATTTAATATGAAAAATATAATAATTTCATAATATTAAATGTATGCTTTTTTGGCATTCAATTTGGAATAGGATCCTCCCAGGAGGATCTATGATGAAAAAATTAGCGACCTTGCTTTTCTTGGGAATCACCCTGACCCTTGGCGTCTTGGCGCGCCCCGCCCTGGCGGGGACGGGGGTCATTGTCAACGGACGGGCCTTAAGCGTGCCCCAGCTCATCGCGGTCAGCCGGGCCCTGGGTTATGTCCCGGCGCCGGGCTACTACTGGTACGACCCCCGCAGCGGAAACTATGGCCGGGTCGGCGGCTCGGGCGGCGGGGACCGCTTCTGGTCGACGTCCTATAGCGCGGGCAACTCCACCTCGGATAATTCTCAGGGCTATGTCAGCGTCCCGGGTTACGGGCCCGTCAGCTACGGGATGTAGGGGGCGGCGATGGAGTTCGGGATCGAGGCCTTTCACCGACGACAAACCGCACTGCGCCTGGTTCAGGATGACGGGGACGGCCTCCCCGGTCCCCAAGACCACTTTATCGAGATCTGGAGCGGGAAGGAGGCCGAGGCCCCGGCGGTGGAGGCGAGCCTGGCGGCCTTCTACCGAGGCGCCTTCGAAGGACTACTGCGCCGGGACGGCCGAGGGGCCTGGGGCGGTTACGCCCTGGGGACTCGAGTACTCCATGCCGCCCCGGAAGTCCGAAGGCGCCTGCTGGCCCATCTGGGGTCCCGAGACTTGGGGGCGGGTGGCTGGCTGGCCCTCGAGCGCACGGCGAAGGCGCGGGGGGACCTGGAGTTCGGCCGGACCCTGAACCGGCTCTTTCGAGAGGGGGGGCCGGCTCGGGGCTGCCGGCGCCTCCCCTTCCCCGATGTCTGGGGCGATCCCCTCTTCCTCGAGGCGAAGAGCCCCTCCCTAAAAACTTGGTACAGAATGGAGGGGGCTGCTTTGACGGAGGGGGAGCGCGGGGAGCTGGCTCGGGCCTTGGGCTACTTTGTCTCGGTCGACTTGGAGGCCGGGGTCGACCCGAAGGCCCTCCTCCAACTCGGCGCCTGGGCCCGGGACTACCACCGCCAAGGCCTCCCCCTCCCACCCCAAATTAGGATTTTTCAACCCATCGCCTCAGGCCCCGATCGGACCCCGGGAGGGAGCTACCGGGTCGAGACCGACACCCTCTCGCTCCCGGCCGATGCCGGGCCCGATGCCTGGGCCCACGAGTGGAGCCATTTCCTGCTGGATGCATTAAATGACCAAAATGGGCTTAATTCTACCTTTTATGAACCAAATTCTTTCGCAGAGTTAAATATATTCGATCTCAACAGATGCTCAACTTGGGAATCATTATCGATCTACGCCGGCACCTGCGACCGCGAGCGCCGCGGCACGGCCATGGCCGGATCGAAAAGGGCCGCCGAGGACCCCGCCGAAACCCTGGCCGCCGTCCTCGAGGCAGGGCGCGGCGCCGCCCTGCCGAGCACCCTCCACCTCAATTTGACCGAGGTCTATTTTCTGCAAAAACTCCAGGTCGCGGTCTACTGGAGCGAGACCGAGGAAGTCGAGATCGGGCCCGCCGAGCTCCGCGACCTTCGGAAGACGGCCCAAGACTTCCACCGTCATCTGGGCCGGGACGTCCCCGCCCCGCCGGGTCCCGATCCCAAGATTTCCAGCCGCGAGTCCCTTCTCGACCTGGCCGCCTGGGTGCGCCGCCTTGAGACAGAAATCCTTCCTCAGGCTAAGCGGCGGCGGCAGGAAAAGTTGGCCTGGGCCCGTGGCCTCCTGGAGGCCCTCCGTCCCGTCGATCCCGATCGGGGGTCGCCGGACCCCAGCCGGCTCTATCGATGATCCCCGTTGACTTCCCACCCCATCGGTTTCAGAATCGCTTTGGGTTTTCTTTGGGAGCCTCCTTTGGACGAGAAAGAAGGGGGGCTCGCATGCCTAATACCAGGAGGCCGATTCCGGCGCACCTGTCCTATCTTTTCCTGACAACCATCTTCCTCCTCTCCTGTGGACGCGGGGGTGGAGGCTCCACCGGGCCGGGGAGCATCCCGCCCCAACTCATCCTGCCGCCGACCGCCTGCACCTGCGACGCGGATTGCTCCGGCCAGGAGGACGCCTACTGTCACCCGCATTATGGAGTCTGCGCCCGCAACGACTGCGACACGGACGCGGAGTGTCCCGCCGGGCCCCAGGGCCCGCGGGTCTGCGTGAACCACGCCTGCGTGGTCCCGCAGTGTCTGGTCGACGCCGACTGCCCGACGGTCCGCTTCGGCGGCCTCCAAATCAATCAGGTCTGCAACCAGTACCGGGCCTGCCGCATCCCCTGGTTCGCGGACAACTGCCCCCTGCCCGGCCAGACCCTCCGGGACGGCCAGTGCGTGATCGACCGCAGCGGTTGCGGCCCCGCCGGGGTCTGCGGCAACGGACAGCGCGAGGTCGGCGAGCAATGCGACGACGGCAACGCCCTCACCGAGGCCTGCGCCTACGGCGAGACCGAGTGCCAGGTCTGCGCGGCGGATTGCAGCCTCGAGGCCGGTGCCGTCTCTTACTGCGGCGACGGCCGGGTGGACGCCGAGAACCTTGAAGAGTGCGACGGCGACGGGGCGGCTTGCCCCTCCGGGCTCTGCGGCATCGGCTGCCGCTGCGCCATCGGTACCGACTTGGACAACGACGCGGACGGCGTCCCCAACCTTCGGGACAACTGCGTCGATCAGCCCAATCCCGAGCAGGAGGACACGGACGGCGACGGCCAGGGCGACGCCTGCGACAGCGACGACGACAACGACGGCCTCTCCGACGCCGACGAGGGGATCCCCGACGCAACCTATGGCTGCGCCAGCGACCCGCTTTCCCCCGACAGCGACGGCGAGGGCCTAAGCGACGGCCAGGAGCGCGGCCGCGGCCTCAATCCCTGCAACTCGGATACGGACGGGGACCAGGTGAGCGACCTGGACGACGCCTTCCCCTTGAACCCAAGCGAGAGCGGGGACAGCGACAGCGACGGGGTCGGCAACGGCGCGGACAACTGCCCGGCCCTCGCCAACCCCGGCCAGGAGGACGCGGACCAAGACGGGCGCGGCGACCTCTGCGACAACTGCCTCGAAATGGGCAACGCCGACCAGGCCGACGGGGACGGAGACGCCCGGGGCGACCTCTGCGACAACTGTCCGGGCATGGCCAACCCCGACCAGGCCGATGGCGACGCGGACGGCGCCGGCGACGCCTGCGACCTCTGCCCGGAGGGCGACGACTTGGCGGACCAGGACGGGGACGGCAGCCCCGACGCCTGCGACCCCTGTCCCGGGGATGCCGCCAACGACGCCGATCAGGACGGGCTCTGCGCAGGGCAAGACAACTGCCCAACCCTGGCCAATGCAGACCAAGCCGACTTGGACGGCGATACCCGAGGCGACCTCTGCGACAATTGCCCCGAGGACCCGAATCCGGGCCAGCAGGACAGCGACGGCGACGGGGTCGGCGACGCCTGCGAGCCGGTCCTCTGCGGCCCGCTCCAGTGCGTCTTCGGGCCCCCCTGCCAGGGCGACGCCGACTGCGGGCCCTGCGAGGCCTGCTCGGACGGCATCGGCTTCCCGCAGAACCGCTGCATCTACCGGCAGGCCTGCGCGAGCCAGGCCGACTGCTCGGCCCTGCTCAACCGCTGCGACACCGCCGCGAGCTGCGACCTGACGGCCGGGGTCTGCCGATAATCGGCCTTTGGTAAATAGGACCCGGGGGCCCAGGCCCCCGGGTTTTTTCTCCACCGCAACAACCGCTGGATTTTGGGGACCGATAAGACCAAGATGGAGGGAAAGATGAGGGAGCTGGCGCTACAACTCTTCGCGGCAATCCTATTCACGGCCTTGCTGGCCTGCAGCGGCGGGACGGGCGGCCTGGAGGGCGCCGTCGAGGCCCCGGGCTCCTCCCTCTCCAACCAGGCCGGGCCGGTGGAGCGGCCGCCGGTGACGGTCGACAGCGGGCCACAAGGCGGCTGCCCGCAGGCCTGCAGAGACCCCGCGGCCTTCCCCAGCTCCGACGATATCCCCGAGCTATGCCGGGAGCTCTGGGAAGACCCCCGCGACCTCTGCGGGATCCACCTCCCGCGCTATGAGCCGGCCCAAAATCCCCAGTACACGCCCCCTAACCTGCCCCAAGTCGTGAGGCCCGAGGTCGACTGCAGCGAGTACCTCGTCCCCGACGGCGGCTACCGCCCCGAGGCCGTGCCCTCCCTCTGCCGCGACGCCTACGAGCGCTGGTGGTTCCGCACCCAGCTGCGCGAGGTGCCGGGGCTCCGGCAACCCGAGCTGGAGCTCCCGATCCGTTCCCTTCCCTAGCCCTTCTCTCACCGCAAAATTTCCGATTGCCAGGCCAAGGTGGGGACGTTAGGAAGGGGCCCGTATTGCCCAGGCGTATAGCTCAGTTGGTTAGAGCGCCTCGTTCACATCGAGGAGGTCTGCGGTTCAAGTCCGCATACGCCTACCCCTAGGGGCCGTTTTCGAACGGCCCCTCTTTTTTCGGGAGGCCCATGCCCGTCCCCAAGGCGACAAAGATCCTCGAAAAGCTGCGCAAGCTCTACCCGGAGGCGCGCTGCGGCCTGGACTACGGCTCGCCCTTCGAGCTGCTGATCGCCACCATCCTCTCGGCCCAGTGCACCGACAAGCGCGTCAACCTGGTGACCCCGGCGCTCTTTCAACGGGCGAATCGCCCGGAGAAAATTCTCAAATTGGGCGAGAAGGGCCTCGTTTCCTTCATTAAGACTTGCGGGCTTTATCAGGCCAAGGCCAAAAACATCCTCGCCACCTGCGAGAAATTGGTCCGCGAGTTTGAGGGAAAAGTCCCCGCCTCGCTCGAGGCCCTGACCCAGCTGCCGGGGGTCGGCCGCAAGACCGCCAATGTGGTCCTCTCCAACGCCTTCGACACCCCCGCCATCGCGGTGGACACCCACGTCTTCCGGGTCTCGCGGCGCCTGGGTCTGGCCCGCGGCAAGAACCCCCATCAGGTCGAGCTGGAGCTGCAAAAGGTGATCCCGCAAAAAGACTGGAGCGAGGCCCACCATCTCTTGATCGCCCACGGCCGAGGGCTTTGCTCGGCGCGAAGTCCGCAATGCGAGGCCTGTCCCCTGAACAGCGAATGCCATTACTTTCTAAGCGAGCGGCAAGGCGGGGCTTCCCCGTCAGGCAGGGCAGGGAAAACACCTCCAGGGGAACGGTTGTCGAAAGGTCGACGACCGTAGAACGGCTTCGGAGGATGGGGTCGGACCAGGCAAGCGGCTACCGGATGCTCAGAATCCGAAGGCCAGCTTCGCCACCCCCGCCGGCCCCAAGGCGAGGAAGATGTCCTTGAAGCGATTGGCCAAGGCGACGCCGCGGATCTCGCCGTCCACCTCGAGCTCGGCGATCTTCGCCGGATCGGCCGGGTTGCTGAGATTGAAGACGCCCAAGACCCTCGGCTGGATCGGGACGAAGAGGTAGAGGTCGTCCTCGGTCAAGGCCGGACGCGGGGCGCGCACGCCCTC
>SZOV01000069.1 GCA_030263375.1 Deltaproteobacteria bacterium PRO3 | reverse complement strand
CAGCATTGCCATACCGATATGGGGTCCTGCCTCGTGGCGACCGTGGGCGCCATCGCAGCGGTCGCCCTCCTCGTCGAAGCTGATGTAGAGCGGGCCCAGCTTTTCCTGCTGGATCTTGCGCCGGACCCTTTCCCGGATCTCCTTTAAGTCTTCCAGCTCGAGGTAGAGCAGCTTGTGCTTGTCGAAAAAGGCGTAGCCCGGCTTCGTGACCAGGGCCCGCCCCACCTCGGGGAGTCGCTCGAAGCGCGCCTTCAGGTCGTAGAGCGCACGCTGGATCGCCTCGGCGTCGGAGGATTCGAGGACGACGCCGAAGCTCTTCTTCGGCTTGAGCTTGTCGCGGATCTTGAGCAGGGTCTGGACGCTGGGATAGTCCTGAGGCAGCAGGTCGATGGGGTCGGTGCTGATCGTCTTGAAGAGGTGGATCATCCTAGGGTAGGAAAATCCCGCGGAGGCCAAGGCGAGAAGGATCACCAGCCAGTAATACTTGAGGAGAAAACGGACGAGTCCGCGAAAAAAGGCTTTCACAAAATCCCTAATCGGTTAACGCTCCGCCGGCAGGCTTTCCGCCGCCGGATCCGGGGCCGTCGCAAAGGCCCGCAAGCCGTCATTATTTTTCAACGACTTACGACGAAGCCGGCCGCGGAGCCGCCGGCCCTCTATAGGAGCGAAGATTCCGAATGCCAAGGAAGAAATTCAGCGCCCCCCGCCCCTTCCACCAGCTGGAGGCCGAGCTCGCCCCCCGCGACTTGGACCTGGCGATCGGCCTGCTCTACCAATGGGGGATCTTAAGCTCGCAGACCCGGCGGCGCCGGTCGGGGATGCAATTGAGCGCCGAGCTGCCCAAGGGTTTTCGTTTCGAGGCCTTTCGCAAGGCCGTCCAGCGATGGGAACGGGCGCGGGGCGGAAAAAAGGTCTTTCGAAAGTTGCGGCGCCGCTTGATCCGGGACCGCTCCTGGGTCCGGAAATATCAGCGCACCCTGCGGCCCTTCGCCTTGCTGCCCGCCTCCGTCGCCGGCGGTCCCTGGATCGTGGACCCGCGCGGGAAGCTCCCCTCGCGACGGGATCCGAAGACCCTCTACATCGAGGCGGGCCTCGCCTTCGGCACCGGGACCCACACCACGACGCGCCTGGCGGCGGAATACTTGGCCGAGGCGATGGGAAAATCCGGGGCCGCCTTGGTCCTGGACCTCGGCTGCGGCACCGGCATCCTGGCGATGGTCGCGCGCAAGATGGGGGCCAAACGCGTCGTCGCTGTCGACAACGACCCGGAGGCCTTGTCCGTGGCCAAAGAGAATTTCCGGCGCAACGGGGTACGCGGCATCGCGCTGCATGCCGACCTCGAGGAGGTCCCGGGCCGCTTTCCCCTGATCGTCTCGAACATTGGCTTGAACGTCCTCGTGGAGCTTCAAGGTGCCCTCGTTCGCAAACTCGCACCCGGCGGGCGCCTCATCCTGACGGGCCTGCTCTATAAAGACCGTCGGGCCCTGCGCCGGGCCTACCGGTCTCTCAAGCTGGTCCGCTCCGAGAACCGGAGGGGCTGGTCGATATTCCTCCTGCGTAAGCCCTGAGGAATACGCCTGTCTCTAGGAATTTTCCTTGATTCTTGGCCCATGCGCCGCTAGGTACGCGCCCTCAATCACCACTTTCAATCTCTGAAGGGAGAATCTCGAATGTTCGGAAGGAATAAGTCTGTTCTCAAGGGTATGGTCTTGGCTTCGGCCGTGTTCGGCATGGTCGCCTGCGGCGACGGCAACGGCGGCGGTGGCGGCGCCATCGATCCGGGCACCGGCACCGGCAACGCTCAAGCGGACACGCAGTCCAACGTGGCCGTCACTCAAGCCAACGCCCAGACCGGCATCCAACAGGCCACCGCCTCGGCCACTTCCTCGATGAAGTTCGCGTCGGTCAACATCACCGACGTGCCCTGCGCGGGCGGCGGCACCTTCGTCGTCTCCGGCGACGTCACGGATGGCGACCCCATCAGCTTCAATCTCGACATGGACCTTTCCGGTTGCACCTCGATGGACGGCTCGATCTCGGTGGTGGGTTCCGCGGACGTCGAGACCCCCTCGATCGTCTACAGCTACACGATCAACGGCGACGTCGGCGGCAACGGCTGCGTGGTCACCTTCGACAATTTCGCGATCAACGTGGACATCCCCGACCTGACCAACTTCCTCAACGGCCTCTTCTCGCTGGACGGAGCGGTCGGTGGGGCTTGCACCGGCGGGGACACCACCTGCAACTACGACGCCCTCGAGGTCAATTTCTCGGGCGGCACGGCCAGCGGTTCGGTCAGCTGCAGCTAACCCGCGCTTTGCGTATTCTGAAAAAGGCCTCCCGGCGATGGGGGGCCTTTTTTTTTAGTTTTTGCGCTGGGCGGTGAGGATGAGGAGGAAGCCCAACAGCGCGATGCCGAGGACGGAGGCCCAGAGAAAGTCCATGCCCGCGAGCATGCCGACGGGCACCGCGACGAGCGCGAGGACGGGATACCAGAAGGTGCCCTGCGCCTTCTCCTCGCGGTCTTGTTTCGGCATGGGACCAAGGTAATACGGCAGGTTGTGTTCGGAAAGGAAGCGCCGCAGCTCCTCGTCGGACATGCCCCAGCGGTGCTTGAGATAGCCGAGCAGCTTCTGCGAGGAATCTTTCAATCCCTCCCGGTGGAGGATCTGCAGGGCGAGGATCATGTGCTCGATCTGCGTCGTGGGGTTGGCCTCGGCCTTGAGCATCTCGGCCAAGGCCTGGCCCGCGGGATTTCCCGAGGCCTTGGCGGCCTCCCCGGCCTTCTCGCCGACCGCCGTGGGGATTTCGGGCGCGCCGAACTTATGCTTGATGTCCCCGGCGTCCTTGTCGAGCCTTTGGAAGAGGACGGCCTGGTGGGCGGGGATGCCCTTCTGCAGGATCTGTTGCAGCTTGTTCCAAAAGGCGCCGCCCTGCTGCACCTTGAGTTGATTGAGGACCTGGGACATCTCCATCTTTTGCACGAGCACCATGCGGTTGGCCTCGCGGAGGAATTCGCGCAGGACCTGCATCTCCTTCTGCATCTCCTGCCCCTTGCCGTCGCCGTAGGCACCCGAAGAGGCGCTGCCCTGGGGCACGCGGTAGTTTTCAAAACCCTCGTGGACGACGGTGGAAAAGGCGTTGAGGAACTCGAAGGAGAGGCCCTGGGGCTTTTCGGTCTTTTGGGCCATCTGCTCGAGCTTGGCCTGCTCGGCGGCCTGGGCCTGTTGGGCCTGCTGGTTTTTTTGGGCTTGGTCGACGGCCGCCTGGTCGTTGGGCGGCGGGGCCTCCGAGACGGGGGGCGTCGTGCGGGACGGGCTGGTGGATGAAATTTCACCTGACATCGGCGGACCTCTTGGCACCCCAGCCCCACACGCCTACATTATCTAGGATTTCGCCCGCAAAGTTGACTGCTAGCTCTTTATTGGCCTTTTTTTCGCAAAAAAGATAGCAAATATCACGGCCTAGGCCTTAAATGGCCCCTTCGCAAGCCCCTATGAGCCAAGCCCCTCAAGTCCCGCATCCCCGAGCCGCCTTCCGCCACCGGGATTTTCGCTATTTCATCTCCGCGCGTTTTCTGGCCCTGACCTCCCATCAGATGATGAACGTCGCCCTGGGCCAGTGGATCTACGAGTGGACGCGCGACCCCCTCTACCTGGGCTACGTCGGCCTCGCCCTCTTCGTCCCGAAGATGGCCTTCACGGTCTTCGCGGGCCATACCGCCGACCGCTACGACCGCCGACGGGTGATTCTGGTCTGCCGCGGCCTGCAGTTCCTGGGGGTCGCGGCCTTGGCCTTGGTCGCGGGGACCCAGCTGAGCGCCCTCTGGGGGGTCTATCTCCTGCTCTTCCTGCTGGGGATCGCCAACGCCTTCGATGGGCCGGCCAGCCAGGCGATTGTCCCCCAGCTGGTGCCGGCCCCGATCTTCAGCAACGCGGTGAAGTGGAACTCCTCGACCATGCAGATCGCCTTCATCGCGGGCCCGGCCGCCGCGGGCTGGATCTACGCGATGAGCGGCCGCCCCGAGACCGTGCTGATCGTCGTCGCGGCGATGCGCCTGGCCTCCTTCCTCTTGGTGGCCCTGATCCGCAACCGGACCGAGCGCCTCGAGGCCTCGCTGATGACCTTGAAGACCCTGCTTGCGGGTATCCGCTTTGTCTGGGACAAGAAGATCATCCTGGGGACCATCTCGCTGGACCTCTTCGCGGTCCTACTGGGCGGGGCCGTCGCCCTGCTCCCGGTCTACGCCAACGACATCCTGAAGGTCGGCGCCTCCGGCCTCGGCATGCTGCGGGCCGCGCCCGCGCTGGGCGCCGCGCTGATGGCGATCGCCCTCGCCTATCTGCCGCCGCTCAAGCGCGCCGGAGAGACCATGCTGGCTTGCGTGGCGCTCTTCGGCGTGGCGACGGTCTTGTTCGGGATCTCGAAGAATTTTCACTTCTCGCTGCTCTGCCTCTTTGTCCTGGGAGCGGCCGACATGGTGAGCGTGGTGATCCGCGGAGTCTTGGTCCAGGTGCAGACCCCGCACGAGATGCGCGGCCGGGTCAGCGCGGTCAACCTGGTCTTCATCGGGGCCTCCAACGAATTGGGCGAGTTCGAGTCGGGGCTGACCGCGAGCTGGTTCGGGACGGTGCCGGCGGTCGTGATCGGCGGCCTGGGGACCCTCGCGGTGGTGGGGGTCTGGTACCGCCTCTTCCCCGAGATCCGCCGCTTCAAGCGCCTCGAGGAGCCTATGTATTGAGAGGCATGCCCCTTAGGAAGAAACCCACTTGAGGCCGATGATGCCCGCGACGATCAGGGCGATGCAGGCCAGGCGCAGGGCCCCCGCCGCCTCGCCGAAGAAAACGATGCCCCAGATCGTGACGCCGACGGCGCCGATCCCCGTCCAGATCGCATAGGCGGTGCCGATGGGAAGCCGCTTCAGGGCCAAGGAGAGGAAGCCGAAACTGAGCAGCATCATGACGAGCGTGAAGACGCTCGGCCAACGACGGGTGAAGCCCTCGGAGTATTTCATGCCGACCGCCCAGGCGATCTCGAGCAGTCCGGCGACGAAGAGGTAGATCCAGGCCATAGCCCCTCCCTATAAAATTTTTCAAAATATCCAAACCCTCTTTTTAGGAAGGGACGTCTGCGCTCCAGGAACGCCCATGGAGGAAATTATGAAAGCCTTAGGAATCGCCCTCGCCCTGATCCTGTTCGCCGCCCCCGCCGGCTTTGCCAGGCCGGTGGCCGCCGAGATGGCGATCATGCCTCTGCCCGAGCCGCCCGCGTATAACCCGCATCCCCCGCAGAGTCCCGAGGAGCGGCGGCGCGTGGACTTCGCGGTCCAGGAGATCGTGGCCTACTACGGACCCCGGGTCGAGATCCGCCACCCGCACGTCATCCCCTGGTCCTGGCATAAGTTCCAGAATTACCGAAAAAATCCCCCACTCCTGCCGACGGACAAATCCGACCCCCAAGTCATTATCGAGGCCCAGTCGGCCAAGATGGAGCCGCTCCCGCCGGCCCAGGACATGGTCCGCCCCGCCCCTCCCGAGAAGCCGGCGCCCCAGCTGAAGGCCGACGAGTTTATGGTCCACGCCTACGTCCGTTTTCCCAATGACCCGCGCTGGCATCACCTGGACGTCATCCTGAGCGAGGACGCCTCGGGGCATTTGACCCGCCGCAATTTCTTCAGCATCCCCATTCCTTTGGACCCGGGGCAATTGCCGCACGGCGTCGTATGCTGACGGGAAATCCAGGCCCTCATTGACAGGGCGCCCCCCTCGGGTATCATGCGCCCAGATGCAGTCCCACTTTGACATGATCCAGAGCCCCGAGGCCCTCCGCGAAGTCAGCGCGGCCTTGGCCAAAGAACCCCTCATCGCCTTCGACACCGAGTTCATCCGCGAGAGCACCTACCTCCCGAAGCTGGCCTTGATCCAGACCGCCACGCGCCACGAGGCCTGGCTGATCGACGTCTTGGCCTTGAAGCCCGCCGACATGGAGCCTTTTTTGGAGGTGCTGCGCCGGCCCGAGATCTTGAAGGTGGTGCACAGCGCGCACGGCGACCAG
This sequence comes from Deltaproteobacteria bacterium PRO3, assembly GCA_030263375.1. Classification (NCBI taxonomy): domain Bacteria; class Deltaproteobacteria; species Deltaproteobacteria bacterium PRO3. Next base: position 12,259 of record SZOV01000069.1, on the reverse strand, counting down.
GAGTGCCTCTACCACAGCTACGGCGCGTTGGCCTCGCCCCTCTTCGACACCTTTGAAGCCGCCTCGCTGCTCGGGCTGGGCGAGAGCGTCAGTCTCCGCGACCTGATCCGGATGGAGCTTCAGCTCAACGTCGGCAAAAGCCACGCCCGCACCGACTGGCTGCGCCGGCCGATCAGCGAGGAGCTGAAGAAGTACGCCCTCTCCGACGTGGAATATTTGGTCGAGATCGGCGACCGCATGTTGCGGCGCCTGGAGAAGCTCGACCGGAAGGGCTGGGCCCTCGAGCTGAGCGCCTATTATGAAAATCCCAAGCTCTACGAAGACAACTCCGAGGAGATCGCCGAGCGTCTGGCGAAAAGCGGCCGGATTTCGGCGCGCAGCTTCGCCATCCTCCGCGACCTGGTCGCCTGGCGCGAGAAGCGCGCCCGGGCCCTGAACATCCCGCGCCGCCGCGTGGCGGACGACGAGACCCTCTTTCACATCGCCAACGCCCGGCCCTCCACCGTCGAGCAGCTGGGGAAGTTCCGCGGCATCAATTCCGGCGAGATCCAGCGCCAGGGCAAGGCCCTTCTGGCGATCATCGAGGCGCATCGCAACAAGCCCAACGAGCTGTTGCCCGAGGCGCCGCGCCCCAACATCCCCAACGCCGCCCAGGCCCGCGTCATCGACCTGCTGGGCACCTACCTGCGAAATTTGAGCGAACAGCTGCAGATCGCCTCGCGGCACCTGCTCACCACCCACGAGCTGCGCAAGATTGTGCTTGAAAAGCTCCACGACCCGAAGCAATGGGTGGAGCAAGGCCTGTGCTCGCCGCAGGTCGCGGCCTTGATCGGCGAGGACCTGCGCGCGATGCTCGAAGGCCGGCGCGCCCTGTCGATCGAGAACGGCCGGATCAAGATCCAGCACCTTTAGGAACGAACCTTATGCAATTAAATGACTCCGTCGCCCTCGTCACCGGCGGCGCCTCCGGCCTGGGCCGGGCGGTGGCCGAGGCCTTCCTTCAATCCGGCGCCAAGGTCGTCGTCGTCGATCTCGCCCGCGACGAGAATGCGGCGAGCGTCGCGCAGCTGGGCGAGCGGGCCCTCTTCGCCCCCGCCGACGTCTCCGACGAGGCCGCGGTCCAGCAGGCCCTCGCCGCCGCCAAAGAGCGCTTCGGCGCCCTGCACGTCGCCGTCAATTGCGCGGGCATCGCCTTCGCCCTCAAGACCTTGCAAAAGGGCCAGCCCGTCGATCTCCAGACCTTCGAGTTCACCCTCAAGGTCAACCTGGTCGGCACCTTCAACGTCTGCCGGCTCGCCGCGGCCCTCATGGCCGAAAACGCCCCCAACGCCGACGGCGAGCGCGGCGTGCTGATCAACACCGCCTCCATCGCCGCCTTCGACGGCCAGATGGGACAGACCGCCTACGCGGCCTCCAAGGGCGGCATCGTCTCGCTCACCCTGCCCTTGGCCCGCGATCTCGCCGCCTACGGCATCCGCGTCGCCACCATCGCGCCCGGCATCTTCGACACGCCGATGCTCGCCAAGCTCCCCGAGCCCGCGCGCCAGTCCTTGGCCGAGCAGGTCCCCTTTCCTAAGCGCCTGGGTAATCCGGCCGAATTCGCCGCCCTGGCCCGCCATATCGTCGAAAACCCCATGCTCAACGGGGAGGTCATCCGCCTCGACGGCGCCCTCCGCATGGGGATGAAATAGGAGCGCCATGCCGGTATTCCCCGTCCGCCACGCCCCGGATGCCGAGGGGCGCTTCGAGATCGCGCCCGAGGACCTGCGACATCTCAGCCGCGTCCTGCGCCTCAAGCCGGGGGACCGCTTCGAGGTGTGTCTCCCGGACGGCAGCCGAGCCGAGGCCCGCCTCGAGGGCGAGGGCCGCCGCCGCGTCGGCCGCATCCTTCAGCGCCTGGCCTCCCTCCCCGAGACTCGCCTCCCGCTCTGGATCGGCATCGGCCTGATCCGCTTCAGCCGTCTCGAATGGCTGGTGGAAAAGGCCACCGAGCTCGGCGTCGAGCGCCTGAGCCCCCTGCTGCTCAGTCGCGGGCGCTTTGGAAAAAGCGATGAAATTTCCGACAATAAAATCAGTCGTTTGGAGAAGATTGCTCAAGAGACGCTGAAACAATGTGAAAGAATCACTTCGCCTCGGATCGACCCGCCGATGGACCTTAAGTCCTTCTTGAAGCTCAGCGGCGAAGAGCCCGCCTGCCGCAAGCTCCTCTTGGAAGAGCGCAGCCGGGCGGCCCCGCTCCGCGAGGTCCTCGGCGCCGCCCAGACTTGGGCGATCCTGGTCGGCCCCGAAGGGGGCCTCAGCCCGGAGGAGAAGTCTCAGGCTTGCGACGCCGCCTTCACGCCGGTCTCCCTGGGGGCGACGGTCCTGCGCAGCGAGACCGCCGCGCTCTATGCCGCCGCGGCGCTGGACTTTTTCCGGCAAGGGCAGGAGGAAGGGCCATGAGCCTCCCCTTGGTCATCGCCCACCGCGGCGCCAGCGCCCAAGCCCCCGAGAACACCCTAGCCGCCTTCGAGCTGGCCCTGCGCCAGGGCGCCGACGGGATCGAGTTCGACGTCTGGAAGTGCGGCTCCGGCGAGATCGTCGTCACCCACAACCGCGAAACCCAGGAGCTGAGCGGCAAGGCGGGCGACCTGCAGAAGATGACCCTCAAGCAGTTGCGCCGCCTGGATTTCGGCCGCTTCAAGGGCGAGGCCTACCGCGGCGAGCGCATCCCGACCTTGAACGAGGTCCTCGACCTGGCGCGGGGGCTCGAGCTCATCAACATCGAGATCAAGGGCATGGAGGTTCGCTCCCGCGGCATCGAGCTGGACGTCGCCGAGGCCATCCTCAAGTTCAAGCTCCTGCGCCGGGCCGTGGTGAGCTCTTTCAATCCCACCATCCTCTCGCGCCTCCAGACCCTGAACCCCGCCATCCGCATCGGCCTCTTGCTCTACGAGAAGTCCCCGCTGCCGCTGCGGCGCGGCTGGTCGGCGCAATTCCTCAAGCCCTATTCCATCCATCCCTCCTTCGGCCTGATCCAAAAGAAATTCGTCGAGCGGACCCACCGCAAGGGCCAAAAAGTCTTCGTGTGGACCATCAATGATTTCCATCAATTAGACGCGTGCATCGAGGCGGGCGTCGATGGTATCATCACGGATGACCCGGCCTGGGCCATCGCTGCGCTGCGTCGATAGTCCAGGCGTTGAAGTGCCAAAGTTTTTGATTAAAAAAATTCTGCGTACAAAAACTTAGACACTTAGGCACCTAGGCACTTAGACACTTGAAAGAATTTATGCCCCTGAATTGGGACGACGACGATGAAGAAGAGCTGACCGAGATCGAATTCAAAAAGCGATCTTCCCGGGTGGTCGTCCACGATGAGAACACCACCCCCATGGGTGAGCCCCTGCCCACAGCCCGCCGCGAGGCCCCGCGCGAGCTCCCCTATCAGCCGCCTCCGCCGCAGCCGGTGGTCCTCAAGGAGCCGCGTTCGGGTGCCGCGCCCCGCCCCCAGCCTGCGGGCGCCTACTCGCCTGCCCCGCTGCGCGACCGCTTCGCTGCCTTCCTCGTCGACTCGCTGGTGGCCTTCTACGCCTATTTCCTGGTCGGCTACGGCCTGCTCAAGTTCTTCGGCATGCCGGGAATCGCCACGCTGCACCTGGGTCGCGGGCGCTTCCTGATGCACGTCGGGATCACCCTCCTGGTCGTCTTCTTCTACTACGTCACGATGGAATCCGTGTTCGGCGCCACCCTGGGCAAGCTCTTCTGCCGCCTGCGCGTTATCGAGGAGAGCGGCCAGGCCGCCTCGCTGGGCAACGTCTTCATCCGTAATTTTTTGCGCATCGTGGACTACCCGCTGTTTTTCCTGATCGCGGTGATCGCGATGGAGTCCTCCCCGCTCAACCAACGGCTGGGCGACCGCGCGGCGAAGACGATCGTCATCAAGAAGACGCGCCGCTACGTCCCCGCCGTCGACCTGGCGCACACGCCGCTGGCCTCCACCTTGAGCAGGATCTTCGCGGAGTGTCTCGACCTGGTCCTCTCGCTGCTCTTGATCTACGGGACCTTCCTCTTGATGGTTCCAAGCCGGCCCCTGCTCTCCTACGTGGTCCTGCTCAGCCTCCCGGTGCTCTTCGTCGCCTATTACACGGTCCTGGAATTCCTCACCGGGACGACGCCGGGCAAGGCCCTGTTCAAGCGCCAGGTCGTCCTCGACCACGGCGAGCCGCCCGACGGGACCGGGGCCCTGATCCGCAATCTCTTCCGCCCCCTCGATTATTTTTTGGGCTATCCCCTGATGACGCTGAGCCGCCGCAAGCAGCGCCTGGGCGACATGGCGGCCGACACCTTGGTCGTCGCCAAGCCCCCGGCGCAGAAGGCCTGGCTCGGTTCGGCGATCGCGGTGGCCTTGGTCTTGGCCGTCGCCTACTTCGGCTTTCGCAATCCGAACAATTTGATCCGCGCCCAGTACGGCTTGGGCCCGATCGAGGGGCTGAAGGTGTTCTTGCCGGGCGCGCGGCCCGCTCCTAAGAAAGGCGCGCCGGTCCCAGCGCCGTCCGCGCCGAAGGCCGTCCCCGACAAGCCGAAGAGCGCGGCGCCCCTGCCCGCCAGCACCTCCGACAAGCTCAACCTCGCGGAGTTTTACTTCGCGACCGGTCCCGCGCCCGGCCAGATCCGCAAGGACGGGGTCTTTCGCAGCGGCGACTTGGTCTTCGTCTTCTTCAAGGTGCAGGGATTTCAGCTGAACGCGCAGCAGGAGGCCTCGATCGGCGAAGACCTTCGGGTGGAGGATCCGGAGGGCAAGGTCCTGGTGGACCAACCCAACGTCGTCGAGCTGGTCAAGGTGGTGAAGGAGGCCAACCCCAGCATGCTCTTCGCCAACCAGATCAAGCTGCCCAAGGACGCCCCCGTCGGGAAGTACCGCGCCGTCTTCACCGTCTACGACAAGGTCGCCGAGACGCAGTTTTCCTTCGAGAAGAGCTTCGAGCTGCAATAGGGCCAAAGCCCCATGAGCCTCACCGTCGTGCAACGCTTCTACGAGCTGGCCAAGCAACAGGCCGAGGCGCCGGCCCTGGGTCTCTGGCAGGACGGCGAATACCATGAGCTGCCCTGGTGGTTCGTCAAGTCCAAGGCCAAGCACTTCGGCCTGGGCCTGCTCGAGGAAGGCGCCCGCGAAGGCGAGTGTTTCTACCTGCTCGCCTCGCCGCATCCCACCTGGAGCTACGCCGAGCTGGGTGCCTTGACGATAGGCCTGCGCACCGTGCCCCTGCCCGCGGAGATCGGCGCGGAGCGGCTCGAGGAATTGTTCCGCCGCCATCCTCCGGTCTTCCTCTACGCCGAAGCCAAGACCTTCGCCCCGCTGCGGGTCCTCTGCGAACGCAGCAAGGGCTTACGGCGCGTAATTTTGCCCGAAGAGCCCGAAGGCGATCCCGAGGGCCTCGCGCGCAGCTTTCGCCGCGTCTTCAACGCCGGGATCCGCTTCGAGTCGAAGCACCATGCCGCCTACCGCCGCATCCGCCAGGGCCTGGCCGAGGACCGCGAGATGAGCCCGCTTCGGGTCGCGCCCGACGGCGCTTTGGAAGAGCGTCCGCTGCGCTACGGCGAGGTCAACGAGGCCTGCGCCAAGCTGAGCCACGCGCTCGGGGCCGCGAAGGCGCGTCGCCTGCTCTCGGCGGCGGACCTAAGCCGCAGCTTCGCGCGCGTCGCCTGCCTCTACTGGCCGATCTTCGCGGCCCTGCAGTCGGTCTTTGCACCGCCGGGCGAGGCCCTCGGTCCGCTGCTGCGCCGCTTTCGCCCGGAGGCCCTGTTCTTGAACGGACCCTGGCTCAATCCCGATGCCGGCGAGCGCGAGGGCCTCGGCAAGGCCTTCGCGCTCCCGGCCGAAAAGGAACAGAGCTTGGGCTGGCTCGCCCGCCGCCGCCTGCGCGCGCAGCTGGGCGGCCGGCTCCGTTGCCTGATCGGCGATGCAGCCCTGCCGCCCGCCTGGGCCCGCGCGGCCGCGGCCCTGCGGCTTCCGACGCTCGCCGCCAGTCCCGAAGCGCCAAACTTTCTCTTGTGAAATCGCGGCCGCTCAGGTATCCAAAATCCAGTCTGTTTTCGAAATTTCCTTTTTAGAATCCGAGGTTTCAGCATGTCCGGCCACAGTAAATGGGCAACGATCAAGCGCAAGAAGGGCGCCACCGACGCCAAGCGCGGAAAAATCTTCTCCAAGCTCATCAAAGAGATCACCGTCGCCGCCAAGATGGGCGGCGGCGACCCCGGGGGCAATCCCCGGCTTCGCACCGCGATCGACGCCGCCAAGGCCGAGAACATGCCCAACGACAACATCCAGCGCGCGATCAAGCGCGGCTCCGGCGAGATGGAAGGCGTCACCTACGACGAGATCACCTACGAGGCCTACGGTCCCGGCGGCGCCGCGATCATGATCGAGGTCCTGACCGACAACAAAAACCGCACCGTCGCCGAGATCCGCCACCTGCTCAGCAAGGGCGGCGGCAACATGGGCGAGACCGGCTCGGTCGGCTGGGTCTTTCACAAGAAGGGCAGCATCGTCGTCGACAAGAAGGCCGTCGCCGAAGACGCGCTCATGGAGCTCGCCCTCGACGCGGGCGCCGAGGACATCCAGGATGCCGGCGATTCCTTCGAGGTCCTCGCCGATCCGGCGAGCTTCGATGCGGTGCTGAACGCGATCAAGGGTAAAAACATCCCCACGCTGAGCGCCAAGATCGGCCTGATCCCGCAGAACACCGTCAAGCTGACCGGGGACCCCGCCGAGAAGATGCTCAAGTTGATGGAAAACCTCGAGGACCACGACGACGTGCAAAACGTCTATTCCAACTTCGACATCTCCGAAGAGGAAATGGAAAAGCTGGCGAAATAGGAGCTTATGCGGATCCTGGGCATCGACCCCGGCTGTACGGTGACCGGTTACGGATTGATCGAGGAGGTCTCGGGCCGCGTCGCCCACCTCGACAACGGCGGCATCTTTCCGCCCCCCAAGGAGGCCTTCGGCGACCGCATGCGCTACATCCACGACCACGTCGAGGCCCTGATCGGCAAATTCTCGCCGGACGCGGTCGCCATCGAGAACATCTTCGTCGCCAAAAACGTCCAAAGCACGCTCAAGCTGGGCCATGCCCGCGGCGCCGCCATGGTGGCGGTCTCCCGCGCGGGCCTGCCGCTCTTCGAATACACCGCGTTGCAGGTCAAGCAGGCCGTCACCGGTTACGGACACGCCGGCAAGGAGCAGATCCAAAAGATGGTTCAGGCCCTCTTGAAGCTGCCGGGCGCGGCCTTCGCCGACGCCTCCGACGCCCTCGCGGTGGCGCTTTGCCACGCCAACTCCTACCGCATGATGAAGAAGGTGAAGGCCGGATGATCGCTTACCTGCAAGGCAGCCTCGAAGAGATCGGACCCGACTACGCGGTGCTGGTGACCGGCGGCGTCGGCTACCAAGTCTTTCTGGCCAAGAACACCCTCCTCTCTTTGCCCGATTTGGGCGCCAAGCTCGAGCTCAAGATCCACACCGTCGTGCGCGAGGACAACATCAGCCTCTACGGCTTCCGCCGCGCCTCCGAGAAGGAGCTCTTCCTCAAGCTCATTCAGGTGAGCAACGTCGGCCCCAAGCTGGCCCTGACCATCATGTCGGGCCTGCCGGTCGAGGACCTGGCCGCCGCGATCCGCGGCGAGGATCTGGTTCGCCTGACGGCGATCCCCGGCATCGGCAAGAAGACCGCCGAGCGCCTCATCGTCGAGCTGAAAGACAAGGTCCTGACTTGGTTGGCGAAGGGCGGCGAGGCTGCCGCGCCCGCCCTGGCCGCTCCGATCTCTCTTTCGGAAGAAGCGATCAGCGCCTTGGTCAATCTGGGCTATACCCGCCAAGAAGCGCAACAGGCCTTGAAGTCCATCCCCGGGGCCGACGAGCTCCCGCTGGAAAAATTGGTCCGCGAGGGGCTCAAGGCCCTGTCCTGAGCCCTAACTCCCGCGACGACGAAGGGAGCCTCCATGACGACCGAAAGCCAAACGCCGCAAACCGCATCCAAATCCGGACTGCTCGCTGCGGCCGGGCGCGCCCTGCGGCGTTTTCCCGGCGTCCTGGCCGTCGCCGCGCTGGGCACGGTGCTGGTGATTCAGGCGGCCTTTCAGTCGGGCGACGACCCGGTGAAGTGGGCGCATTGGCGCCTGCTCTTGGTCGCGGCCCTGGGGATCTCCTGGCTCTACTCACTCAGCCTGATCGCCGAGCGGCGTTACCGGGGACCGGCGCGGCAACTCTTGCCGCTTGGCTTCGGCTTCGCGACGCTGGGTCTGTATTACCTGCGGCTGCGCTCCTGGAACGAAGCGACGGTCGGTGAGGCCTTTCTTTTCGAATACCTCGGGCTCTTCTTTGCGTTGCACGCCTTCGCGGCCTACGCGCCCTACCTCGGCCGACGGGAGCCGCGCGGATTTTGGGAATACAATCGCCGCATTTTCCTTCGCATCTTGGCCGCCCTGCTCTTCTCCGGAACTCTCTACGTCGGCTGCGTGGTGTTCTTCGCGGCGCTCTCGAGGATCCTGGAGTTTCGGGCCCTGGGCTATATCCTCGTCTTTTTCGCCGCCTCGATCGTCGGCATCTTCAATACCTGGTTCTTTTTGGCGGGGGTGCCGGAGGATTTCGAGGCCTTGGAGCGCCAGCCTTCCCCCTACCCGCGGGGCTTGAAGGCCTTTGCCCAATTCGTCCTCCTGCCCTTGGCGGTGGCCATCGGCCTCGTCCTCGAGCTGTGGCTGATCCAGCGGCTGGCGACGGGAGGCAGGGTCGACCCCGCCACGGCCGGGGCCTTCTTCGCCTGGGGCGGCTTCGGGCTCTTGACCTATCTCCTGCTCTACCCCCTCCGCGAGGACCCCGGCGAGCGCTGGCTGAAGGCTTTCGAAAAGGGATTTTTCTTGGGGCTGCTCCCGATGCTGGGCGCGGTGGCCTACGCCGTCTTTCGGCTGATCCAGCGCTTCGGTTGGACGCCGCCGCGCTACTACGCCGTCGTCCTCAGCCTCTGGGGCCTGGGCTTGTGCCTGTATTTCCTGCTGGTGAAGCGTCCCGGGATCCGCTGGATCCCGGTCAGCCTCAGCCTGATCGCCCTCTTCACGGTGAGCGGCCCGCAGGGCCCCTATCAGGTGAGCCGTCGCAGCCAGGAGGCGCGGCTCGCGGCGAGCTTGAGGGAAGCCGGCTTGGCGCCCGGCGCCCCCGCGACGGAGGCCCTGCTCGCCCTGCCCGCGGCGACGAAGGAAGGGCTGCTCGGCCGAATCGGCTACCTGGAAAGCCGCTACGGCTGCGAAGGGCTTCGCCCTTATTTCGGCCCCAGATTGGAGACCGTCGACGAGGAGGGAAAACCCCGCTGCGACCTTCGCCCTCTGCGCCGCATCTTGACCCGCGACCCCTCCCTTTCCCCGGAGGGCTTCGTCGAGGCCGAGGCGGTGGCGATCAACTTCCTCACCGACTTTCCGTCCTATCGCGAGGTCTCCGTACGCGGCTTCGACCTCTACTTCCCCGTCGAGGCGGTTCGTTTCCTCGAGGGCGGGCGCCCCAGCGCCGAGTGCCCCCAGGGGAACCAAGAGTCTCCGGTCTGCGCGGTGTTGCCCAAGGAGGGAAGACAACTCGAGCTCTATCTCGAAGGCCGTCCGCTCGGGAAAATCGACCTCGAGCCGATCTACGGGCCTCTCCTCAAGACTCGCTACGAGACCGCGTCGCCCGCCGAGCGCGAATCCCCGATGTTTCGCCTCAAGCCCGAGGAGATGACCTTCGATCGGACCCTTCCCGGAGGCAAGGCGCGGCTGCGCTTCGACCAGATCCGCCTCGAGAAGCGGGGGGCGCAGGTTTATCCCGATTACGTCCGATTTTCGCTGTTGTTTCAAAAAGGAAGTTAAGTTAATCCTCGCCCATGTCCCGTGACAACGTCCACATGGATGCCGCGGCCCTGCTTCCCGAGGAGGAAGAGATCGACCGCTCGCTCCGGCCTAAGCGCCTCGCCGACTACGTCGGACAAACGGGCGTGAAGGAGAAGCTCGAGATCTTCATCGAGGCGGCGAAGCGTCGGGGCGAGCCGCTGGACCACTGCCTCTTTTCGGGACCGCCGGGCCTGGGCAAGACCTCGCTCGCGATCATCATCGCCAACGAGATGGGCGCCAACATCAAGTCGACCTCCGGCCCCGCCATCGAGCGGCCCGGCGACCTGGCCGCCCTCCTCACCAATCTCGAAGAGCGCGACGTCCTCTTCATCGACGAGATTCATCGCCTCAACACCACGGTCGAAGAGATCCTGTACCCCGCGATGGAGGACTTTCAGCTCGACATCGTGATCGGCCAAGGCCCCTCGGCCAAGACAATCAAACTCGACCTGCCGCGCTTCACCCTGGTGGGCGCGACGACCCGCGCCGGCCTGCTGACCTCGCCGCTGCGCGACCGCTTCGGCGTCGTGGCGCGGCTGGATTTCTATAGCGGCGACGAGCTGGCGACCATCGTCAAGCGCAGCGCGAAGATCCTCGAGATCCCTATCACGCAGGAGGGCGCCGTCGAGCTGGCACAGCGCGCCCGCGGCACGCCCCGCATCGTCAACCGCCTGCTCAAGCGCTCCCGCGACTACGCGCAGGTCAAGGCCCAGGGGCTGCTGGACCAAAAGGTCGCCAAAGAGGCCCTCAACCTCTTGGAGGTCGACGAGAAGGGCTTCGACCACATGGACCGCAAGATCCTGCGCACCATCCTCGAGAAGTTCCAAGGAGGTCCGGTGGGCGTCGAAACCCTCTCCAGCGCCATCGCCGAAGAGAAAGACACCATCGAGGACGTCTACGAGCCCTACCTCATCCAATGCGGATTCCTGCAGCGCACGCCGCGCGGCCGGATGGCGACGGACCTCGCCTACCAGTACTTCGGCCTGCCCCGCCCCGAGCGCGCGGCCGACCTCAAGGCCAAGCAGGATTCGCTGTTCTGAGGGCACCATGCAGGAGCTGGGCAAATTCCTCGTCCTCGCCGGCCTCTTGATCGTCCTCCTCGGCGCGGGGCTTTATTTTTGGCCCCAGCTTTCGCAGCTGCCGCTGCTCCGACACCTGGGCCGCCTGCCCGGCGACATCGCCGTCAAGCGCGAGGGCTTCCGCCTTTATATCCCCATCGCGACCTCACTGCTGCTGAGCCTCTTTTTCAGCCTCCTGCTGTATTGGATCGGCGGCCGGCGCCGCTGAGCGGTTTTTTTTCGCCCCTGGAACCGGAAATTGTGCGTGAAAAACTACCTCGCCTCTGTTAAGCAGGAGAGAGATGAACTCCGCCAAAGGAAAATCCGCCGCGCGCCCGCGCCGCCAATTGACGCCGGTTCTCAAGCGCTTCTTCGCCGGCGGCGTCTTGCTGATCCTGGCGGGCTTCGGATTCTTGACCCTGTTCAGCAACAACGGCATCCTCGACCTGTTTCGCCTCAAGTCGCTCTACCGCTCCCTGCAAAACGAGAACGCCGGGCTGCTGCGCCAGCAGGAAGAGCTGCGCGCCGAGGTCCAGCGCCTGCAGGACCCCCGCTACCTCGAGTACCTCGCCCGGGAGCGCTTCGGCTACATGAAGCCCAACGAGGTCTTCATCCTGCTCGATTCCCCCTCGGCCCCCGCCGACCCAAGCCCTCAGTCCTCAGTTGACAACTAAGGGCGCCTGGGCTACCTGGCGCCTCTGGGAAAAATTCCCTCAAGCAAGACTCTTCGCGGCCCCCTGTCAGGCCGCGGAGAGGTGTTTTAACATGATGCAGTTCTTGAATGATCGCGTACAACCCCCTATTCGGCCGAATGTTTTCGAGCTTTCGGTTGAAGGGGTGTTTGCTGAAGAGACGCGCCGATTCGAGGGCTGCATTTTTTTATGGAGGTAATCCTTATGGCAGAACGCGAACGCGGCAAGGTCAAGTGGTTCAATAACAATAAGGGCTTCGGTTTCATCGAGCAGGAGAATGGACAGGACGTGTTCGTCCATTACTCCGCGATTTCCGGAGACGGTTACAAGACCTTGTCCGAGGGTCAGACGGTCGAATTCGACCTCACCACCGGCGCCAAGGGACCTCAGGCCACCAACGTCAGCAAAGTCTAGCACCGAATTTTGTCCATAAAAAAACCCCGCTCCGAGCCGGAGCGGGGTTTTTTTTTGCCGAATAGGATTACCAAGTGGCCGGAGCCGAAGGCGCGGCCGGGGCGCTGGGCGCCGCGGGGGCACCGGGGGCAGCAGGAGCCGGAGGCGCCGCAGGAGCGGCCGGCGCGGTCGGAGCCGCGGGTGCCGCCGGGGCCGGGGCTG
>SZOV01000068.1 GCA_030263375.1 Deltaproteobacteria bacterium PRO3 | reverse complement strand
CGTTGCAGAAGCTTGGCCAGCTCGGGCTTGGCCTCGATGTAGCGCCCCAACCGCTCGTGGATGTCGTTGTAGCGGTGCAGGAGCTTCTCGTAACGCTGGGGGGAGAACACCGACTTGCGGCTCGGACCCTTCACGTCGCCGATATAGGATTCGGCGTCATGGTGGTAGCGCCGCGTCTCAAGCAGCTTGAGCTGGACGCTGTCCAGCAGACGTCGCATCGTTCGGCGCCGGGCCTTGGTCCCCTGGTTGACCCGTTCGCGCAGCTCCCGCTGCAGGAACTGGAAGCGCGCGTGCCAATCGTGCATCCGGTCGCTGACCTCCTCGAAATGCTTCAAGTTGATGCGGTGCAGGACCGCGTCGAGATCGGGGGGCGCCTCGTGGGAGGTCCGATCCTGGGGGATCTGCCCCGTCCGCCGCATCCGGAGATACACCTCGCGGGCGAGCGGAAGGTCTTGGTGCAGCTCTTGGGAGAGCCGGTAGCGTTCGCTGGTAGAGAGCTCCTCGTTGTAGAGGGCGTTGATCAAGGCCTTGAAAGGCGCCTCGAGGGGAGCTCGCTCGGAAGTGCCGGACCCGCCCCGCACCGCGGTCGGCTGCGCCGGCCGAGGGCCGCCTTTCTCGTCCGGATTCCGGATGGACATCTCCAGGATGTGCTCCCGCGAGGGCCCTTCCCGCGTGGGTCTCGGCGCGACGTTTCCTCCCTCGGCCGCCATCGCCAGGGCGCCCCCGAAGGGCGGCAAGGGATTTCGCCCCGTCGCCGCGCGCGGCAGCTCGAGGCGGCGAGTGCGCAGGGCCATCTCCTGCATCATCGCCGCGTGCCGCGGGCCCAGCACCTCGTGGCTGAGGCGCCCGCCGACGTGGAATTGCAGCAAGGTGACCAAGGCATCCGTCCAAAAGACGTCGCCGCTCACCTGCGGCCTCAGGCCCAGGCGCATCTCGGCGTAATGCCCGGTCGCGATGCCGCCCAGGGTGCCGAGCTGTTGGAAGGCCGTGCGTGAAAATCGGGTGAAGGCCGGCAGGCGGGCCGCCGCGCCGGTGACGGGATCGATGCCGTGGACGCGGTCGAAGAGCCGGCCCGAGGCGGCGCCGAACAATTTCAGGCAGCCCAGGGTGATGCCGAGGCCGGCCAACTCGTGGCCGATCGAGGCGCGGTCCCAGCGCAGCGTCTCGGGCCGGACGGCCAGGCCGTAGGCCCGCGTCGTCCCCCAGAAGGCCAGGACCTCCGCGGGGAAGGCCGCGGCGCTCGCCGCCATGCCGGCCCCGAAACCGCGTGTCCACCAGGCGGCCGGCCGCGCGGCGAGCCGGGAGAGCACGCCCAGCCGGGTCGCACTGAACACCGTGCCGGCGACGCCCATGCCGAGGAGCATGGCGGGGTCCGAGGCCTCGCGCGCGAAGTGTCGGGCCAGGTACTCGAAGCGGCGCCCCGCGGAACCGGTCCCGCGCATGGCGTTGAATTCTTCCAGGGCCCGCCGGCCCAGGGCCGCGGGCATCGAGCCGCGGATCTCCGCCGGACCCTCCGCGAGGCCCTGATAGATGGCGCCGCTCAAGACCGAATCGCCGTCGCGGGCGGCGCGAGAGCCCAAATTGAGCAGCCCGGCGTAAAACAATTCCGGATCGGCCTCTTCCCCCAAGGCGAACAGTTCGTCGAGGGCGCCCCCTAAGCGCCGCCGTAGGGCCGCCTGATCGGCAGCGCCCAAGCCGCGGAAGGCCTCGCGCAGGCCGCCTGTGCCTCCAGTGACCGTCTCGGAGAGGCGCTGCAAGGCCCTCAAGTAGGCCGGACCGCCGCGGCCCGCCCCCTCTTCCACCCCCGTGGCGGTGAGCAAAAATGAGGCAACCCAGGCCCGATGTGTGGAGGTAAAAACCCCGTTAGAACTGGCATTATTAGAAGAGTTTGAAAGTAAAGATCGAGCTCCGAAAGAACTTAAAGTAAAGCTCGAGCTTCGGGACCCGATCCCGAATGGATGACCGCTGGACATGACCTTACCGCGAAACCCCGGATGACGTTTAAATGAATGAAAGTCGCGGGTTTATCGCGGGGGCCGGGAGAAGGTTGCGAGGAAATTGCCCCCCAGGGGGCGAGGCCCCTATTCGACCATCCGCCGGTAGATTTGGTCGGCCTTACCCTCTTCGGTGAGCTTGTCGTTTTTTTTGGCCTCGCTGAAGGAGAGCCAGGTCAGAAAGACCACCGACAGCAGCATGAAGATGATCGGGATATTGTCGGGCAGGGACAGGATATGGAGAAAATGTTCCATGCCCGTCCCATAGCCGCTTCGCAGGGCTTCGTCAAGGATGTCCTGGACTTAGGCCGTGCCGCTTCTCCCTTGAATTCACCTGGCTTCCATGGGAGAGACGCAGCGGAGATTTTTTCCCCATGAAGCAAGGCCCGAGCTCCCTCCTCATCCTGTTCAGCGTCGTCGTCCTCGACCTGATCGGCTTCGGCATCGTGGTGCCGATCCTCCCCTTCTACGCCGAAAAATACGGAGCCAATGCGACGGTCCTGGGCCTCTTGCTGATGTCCTACGCCGCGATGCAATTCCTCTTCTCGCCGCTCTGGGGACGGCTCTCCGACCGCATCGGGCGGAAAAAGGTCCTGCTTTTGACGATGGCCGGATCGGTCTTCGGGCTCTTGGTCCTCGGCCTGGCAAACTCCCTCGTCCTGCTCTTTGCCGGCCGCATTCTTTCGGGGATCTTCGGCGCCAATATCAGCGTCGCCTCCGCCTACGTCACCGACGTCACTACCGCCGAAAACCGCGCCAAGGGCATGGGCATGATCGGGGCGGCCTTCGGGATCGGCTTCATTTTGGGCCCGGCCCTGGGCGGGGCCCTCTCGGTCTACGGCTACCACGTCCCCATCCTCACGGCCGCCGGACTCAGCGCGGTCAACGTCGTCTACGCCCTGTTCCGGCTCGGCGAATCGGAATCCCGCCGCGGCAACGGCCGGGGCGGCGGCATGCGGGCGGTGCTCCGCATTCCCCTCGTGCAGCGGCTCTGTGCGATCAACTTCCTCTTCACCTTGGGCGTCAACCAGCTCGAGTCGATCTTCGCCTTCTTCATGGCCGACCGCTTCCGCTACGACGCGCAGCACGTCGCCTACATCCTGGCATTGATGGCGCTCATCATGGTGGCCATCCAAGGCGGCCTGATCAAACGGCTGGTGATGCGCTTCGGGGAAAAACGGCTGCTGACGGTCGGAAGCGTCTGTCTCTCCGCGGCCTTCGTCCTGATTCCCGAAAGCCCCAGCGTGGCCCTGCTGTTGATCCCGCTGGCGGTCTCGTCGGTGGGCCGCGGCATCAGTCAGCCCTCGCTGATGAGCCTCGTCTCGCGCGGCGGCGACGATAGCCTGCACGGTTCGGTGATGGGCACCTTCCAGGCCAGCGCCTCGCTGGCACGCGTCGCCGGGCCGGTCTTGGCCGGCGTCCTCTACGACCGCAACCCGGCCTTCCCCTTCTTCCTGGCCTGCGGGCTCTTGGGCGCGGTCTTCCTGCTCAGCCTCAACATCCCGGTGCGGGACGCGAAGCAATCCGCCCGCGAGCCGCTGCCGGCCGAGGTCTTGTAATCCTTAACATTGCAGATTCCCCGCCGCGGACGGCTCAATATTTTAACCCCTCAGATCGTCCATGGGAAACACGGGCCATATCGAATCAGGCCCAGTGGTAGAGCATAAAGTAGATCAGGACGCCCGTCACCGAGACGTACATCCAGAGCGGCTAGGTGATCCTGGCGATCTTCCGATGGGCGGCGACGCGGTCCTTGAGGGCCAGGTAGATGGTGCGGATCGCCAAAAAGGGCACGGCCGCAGCCAACACGGTATGGGTGAGCAGGACGCTCAAGTAAATAGTCCGCATCGCCCCGGTACCCGGATAACGGTGGGTCCCCGTCAGGTAGAAGCGGGTCAAGTAGGAAACGAGAAACAGGGCCGACACCAGGAAGGCCGATGCCATAAAGGCGCGGTGGCGGGCCACCTTGCCGGCGCGGACCGCCCTACATCCCAAAAAGAGCAAGACAGCGGCGGTCGCGTTGAGCGTGGCGTTCAAGGCGGCCAGGCGATCTCCCCAACTCATGAGGTCTTTCCTTTCAGCAGGCCGCGCAGGTCGGCCAATAGTTTGCGCAGGCCCTGACCCTCGGAGGAGTAGAAGCCGCGGATCCGGCCCTGCGCGTCGATCAATAAAAACTGCTCCCCGTGGACGATCTCCCAGATCTCGTCGTCAGCTCCCCCTTGGGCCCGGGGCGTCGCCGCCGGGACCTTACCCATGCTGATCTTGAAGCCCTCGACCACGGTCTTCGTCACGTCCTGAAGCGGCCCGGTGAGGAAGGTCCAGTAGCGCAGGTCGGCGCCGTGGGTCTTGGCGTAGTCGGCCAGGACCTGCGGCTTGTCCCGTTCCGGATCGACGCTGAAGGAGACGATCCGTGCGGAAAAATCCGGATTTCCGGCGGCCATTTCGAGCAAGGGCGCCTGGATGTTTTTCTTCATCCGCTCGGTCATCATCGGGCAGGCCCCGCCGCAGGAGGTGAAGATGAAATTGGCAACCCAGACCTTGCCCTTCATGTCCTCGTGGCCGAAGGGCTTATCGTCCTGGGTCGTGAGTCGGAATTCGGGGATATTCCCCAAGACCGGCAGCTCCGGACGCTGGCAGGCGCCCAGAGCGAGGGCGAAGAGCAAAAACATCCAACGCGGCTTCATGAGGATCCTCCATCGAAGAACAGGACGGTGAAGAGGGCGGTGAGATAGACCAGTGAGATCAGGAAGAGGCGGCGCGCCCATTCCTCGTTCAAACCGTTGCGAAAGCCCAACAGCGCATAGCCGAGGAAGGCGCCGCCCAAGACCAGCGCGGCGATCAAATAGGGCGTTCCCGTGACGTGCAGCGGGATCAAGAGCAGGCTGACCGCGAACAGGGCCACGGTGTTCATGACGATCTGGAAGAGGATGTCGCGGTCGCTCGCCTCGAGGGTGTAGATGCGGATCCCCGCGCGGGCGTACTCCTCCTTGCGGAACAGGCCGATCGCCAGAAAATGCGGGATCTGCCAAAAGAAGATGATCGCAAACAGCACCAGCGCCGGCAGGCCGATCGACCCGGTCACCGCCGTCCAGCCCAGCAGGGGCGGCATCGCGCCGGGCACCGCCCCCACCCAGAGCGCCGTCGCGGACTTGCGCTTGAGCGGCGTGTAGAACAGGACGTAGCTGACCAAGGAAAGCGCGCCCAAGGCGCCGGTCAGCGGATTGACGTAATAGGTGAGCAGGGGAATCGAGACGCCGATCAGCAGGCTCCCGAAGCCCAGGACGAAATCGGGGCTGAGCCGCTTTCCCGGCAGCGGGCGGTTCTGCGTGCGCTTCATCAAGAGATCGGTGTCGCGCTCGAGGAACATGTTGAGGGCGTTCGCCCCCCCGACCAATAGCGCGATGCCGGCGCAGGCCACCAGGATCAAGCTCCAGTCGGCCGAACCAGGCGCCAGGTGGATGCCGGCCGCGGCCGTGATGATCGTGAGCAGCGTGATCCGCGGCTTCACCAGGGTCACGACGTCGACCAGGGTATGGGTGGAGAGCTGGGCCTGGGCCTTCATGCCGGTTCCTATACCGTGGAGGGACGAAGGCCCTCCGCAACGGCCCCCCTCGCCTCCCCTCCCGCGGTCCCGCGCCGGGCCAGGATCACGCCGAGGTTCATCAGGAAGAAAACCACCAAGAGCAGGGCCCCGACGCCGAGATGCGCCGTCACGGGAAACAGCCCCAGGGCGGAATGCACGCTCCAGAGGCCGAGGCCGATCTGTAACAGAACCAAGAACGGCGCGGCGACGGCCATAAAGCGCAGCGCGGGAAATCCCTCGCTCGCGCGATAGGCGCGCCAGGAAGTCGCGAGCACGACGAGGCCGACCAAGGCGCCCGCCAGGCGATGCAGCATGTGCACCTGAAGGATCGGCGGCGCGCCCTCCGGCCAGAGACTGCCCCGGCAAAGGGGGATGTCGAGACAGGCGAGCCCGGCGCCCGTGTGCCGTACCAAGGCGCCCAACACAATTTGAAGGTAAACCAGGATCAAGGTCGGAAGCAGCCAGGCCTTCAAGCCGCGCAGGGACTCGCAGGAGACCGGAAATCGCAGCGGAAAACACGCGAAGGCGATGCCGGAGACCAGGCAGAGAAAGATCATCGAGGTGGCGAGGTGGGCCGTGGAGACCGCGGTGGGCAAGCGGTAGATCACGGTGATGCCGCCGAGGATGCCCTGGAAAATCACCAGGGCCGCCGCCGCGACGCCCGCCTTCTTCAGAGCCCCCTTCCCTTGCCGCAACAGCAGAATGCACAGGATCACGGTCAACAGTCCCGTCAGGGCGGCGACAAGGCGGTGGGAGTGCTCGAAGAAGATCCCGCCCTTCATTTCCGGAAAGAAGGATCCGTAGCAGGTGGGCCAATCGGGGCAGGCCAGGGAAGATCCCGTCCCGTGCACGATCCCCCCGATGAGGATCAAAAACCAGGTCAAAAGCGCGGTGAAAAGTGCGAGATATCGAAGGGATGGCGAGGCATGCCGAGAATCGTGCATGGCGCCTTGGTTAGCAAAAAGCCGCCCCCAGGGTCAAGGCAAGCTCCGCGCAAAAAAAAGCCCCCCGCTTGCGCGGAGGGCTGGAATTTCAAAACGAAGCCCTGGGCTTAGTGTTGGTGGCCCGGGTGGTTCAAGGAGATATGGACCTCCTTGAAGTCATAGGCCGCCTTCTCGGTGCCGTCGTAGCTGAAGTTGGCCTCGGCGGTCTTGTCGGCCTCGACGGTCACATCGACGGTCTTAGGGCCGTATTTCTCGTGCCAGGCCTGGATCTTGTAGGTGCCGGCGGGGACGCCCTTGATTTCGAACTCGCCGGAATCGCCGGTGACGGCGCCGAGGGCGTTGTCGTTAAGGACCAGCCAGCCGGTCATCCAGGGATGGACGTCGCACTTGAACTTGATCACCGAGCCGTCATCCTTGCTGAAGGTCTTGTCCATGGGAGGCGAACCCTTGGGTTGGGCGCGGTTGAACAGGGTCTTGGTGTCGGCATAGGTGTGGACGTTGTGCAGAATAGGATCGCTGTTTACGATCTTGACGTTCTGCCCAAAGGCCGCCGTGACCACGCGCGGGGTGTACATGCAGTTGACTTGGTCGATCTCCGAGACGACGGAGGCCTCGGGAGTCGAAGCCGCGGCGCCCTGAACAACCAGCGCGACGTTCTTCAGCGTGCCGTTGGCGTTGACGACGACTTCTTCGTCCTTCATCTTGGTCTTGGCGCAGAAGGGATCGGCCTCGCGCTTCAGCTCGGGCATCTCGGGGGCGGTGCCGGTGAAGCTGACCTTGCCCTTGATGCTGCCGCTGCCGGCCGCGGGGGCCGCCGGCGCCGCGGGAGCGGCCGCTTCTTTCTTGTCCGCGGCGGGGGCCGCGGTATCGGTGGTGGTGCTGCCCGGCTTCTTGCCGCAGGCGGAAATCGTCAAGGCCAGGGCGAGCGCGCTCGCGAGGGCCGTAAACTTTTTGTTCAGCATCTCCTATCTCCTTATTTTTCAGAATATTAGGTCAACACAAATAAGCGCTGTTGCTACATGGGCTCCCAGGGCTCTATAAAACTTGACTCGGCGAGTCAAGTTTAGAGCTGAGCCTGCTTGTCCGCGGCCGCTGCGGGCTTCTTCTCGCCCTGCGCGGCGGGCTGCGTCTCCGGCGTCGTCGGCGCGGCGGTCTCGCCCTGAATAATCCCGTTCTTTTTGCCCAGCGTCATCAGGTAGTGGACGAGTGCATCGATTTGCTTCTCGTCGTCGCCGCCCAGGACGTCCTTGGGCCCGCTGTTCGGCTCGGGGTAGTACCCCGGCATCCGGGTGCCCGGCACCAGGTCCGCGGGATTGCGAATCCACTTGTTGAGCCATTGCGGGCGGATCCGCGCGTGGACGTATTCAAGGTTGGGCGCCCAAACGGTGGGCCCGCCCTCAGGGAACTTGTTGCCCACGATGTGGCAGCTGTAGCAGTTGAAGTTTTCCGGACCCATCAACTTTTGAGCGGCGGAGACCTCCTCTGGGGTGACCTTGAGATCCACGACCTCGAAAAGGCCAGCGACCTTGTCGTACTTCTTGAAGTAGCGGATCAGGTCTTCCAGCTCGGCCTCGGAGAGCTGGAAGGTCGGCATCCTAATGTCCAGCCAGGGACGGACCTTGGGATAATCGCCCGGATTGCGCAGGAAGCCGTGCATCCAGTCGGTCTGCAACCTTGCCCCGGTGGAGGCCAGATTGGGCGGTAGGAAGTTCGGCTCCTTGATCCACTGGGCCACTTCCTGCCCCTGGCCCTCGATCACGTGGCAGGCCTTGCAGTTGTATTTTTCAACGAGGCGGCGGCCCCTCTCGATCTCGGGGTCGTAGGCGATGTACTTGCTGGGCAGTACCTCGGGGGCCTGCCCCTTCAGGAAGACCAACAAGGCGTGGCGCTGCTCGTCGTTGATGTTCGGCTTGGGCATGAAGCTGTCCGAGCGCTCGTCGACGTACATCTGGGGATTTTTCAGCTTGCCGTCGGTCCAGGCCTCCCAGGTCTCGGGGATCTTGGCGTCCCCGAAGGCCAGCTCGCTGACGTCCTTGCGGGCGAAATTGGTCAGCTCGACGGAAGGATTGGAGGCCTTCTCGAAGCCCTTGATCGTATGACAGGCATAGCAGCCATAGGTATTGATCACGTTGAAGCCGGCCTTGATATTTTCGGGGTCGGCCAGGGCCATGCGCAGCTGGGCGTCCTCGTCCGGTTTCTTGCCCTTGGAGACCAAGTAGGCGGTGATGTCCTGCGCCTCGCCTTGCGTCAAGCGCAGGCTGGGCATGCGGTGTTCCTTCGACCAGTTCTTGGGGTCTTGGATCCAGTTGAAGATCCAGTCGCCGGTGGTCTTTTCGGCGATGCGATCCAGGGCCGGACCGGAGCCGCCGCCCTGCCCCTCGACGTTATGGCAGGCGAAGCAGCCGACCGTGTTGAAAAGCTCTTTGCCCTTGGCGGCGTCGCCGCCCGGGAACTTGCCGTATTTCCAATTGAAGGGCTCGCTCTTGTCGAGGATGTAGGCCAGGGCCTTGACGGGGTCCTGCTCGTTCTTCCACGGAACCTGAGGCATCTTGGTGTGCGGCAGGTAGTCGGTAGGCTTTTTCACCCAGCCCAGAAACCACTCAGGGTAAACCTTATCCTTGATTTTGCCGAGGTCGGGTCCCGACTTCGGAGCCCACTCGAGACCCTTCACGGTGTGGCAGTTGATGCAGCCGTATTCGAGGAAGAGCTGCTTGCCCTGGGTGTAGACCGGCGCCAAGTCGAGGTTCAGCTGCTGGACATGGCACTTGTTGCAGCTGGACTGGACGAAGTCCCCGCGCAGCAAGGGCGTTTTCCAGTGGTGCTCGAAGCCGTGGGGGTAGTCCCCCTTTTCCATCGGCTTATGCTTGATCTGCGTAGCTCGCCCCTGCCCGCCGTGGCAGGTGACGCAGCCGTAATCTTCGACGGGGTGGTTGTTGAAGATCTCATTTAAGTTGGAATGCGTCCGGAAGGGCTCTTTAAGCTTCTCGTAACCGGGCTTGAGGACCGGAATGTGGCAGCTGGTGCAGCGGTCGACGGTGCCCCAATTGACCGGGCCGGCCTTGCCGAGATCGTCCAACACGTACTGCTCGATCGGGGCGCCGCGATCCTGGACGCCCTTCAACTGCTTCTGCAGGGCGTCGACCTTCTTGGTGAGCGCCGCCTTTTGGGCGTCGAGATCCTTGAGCTTGTTTTTGAATTGGTTGATCTTCTCTTGGACGGCGAGGAAGGCCTCTTCTTTCTGGATCTGGACTTCGTTCAGCTTCTTGATTTTGGCGTCCAGCTCGTCGTAGCGCTTCTTGTATCCGGAAAAATCCTGCCCCTCGTGCTGGGCGTGCTTCCACTGGTAGAAGAGCTCGTCGTGGTCGGCCTTGGCGAATTGTAGGTCCTGGTTGGCGACGTCCAGTTCGATCTGCTTGCGCTTGAGCTCTTCTTGCAGGTCCGCGAACTCTTGGCTTTCCAGGGCCTGCTGGGCCTTCTCCCTTTCCAGCTCGATCTGCTTGAGCTTCTTCGGGTCGATGCCCTTCATCTCCTTGGCGATCTCTTCTTCGATGCGCTTGGTCTCGAGCCGGGTCCATTCGGCGGCATATTGCTTCCAGGTGCGGCGTCCGATGGCCTCGTCGTAGACGTACCAGGCCGTCAAGACCATCAGGGCCCCTCCCAGCAAGAACCAGACAAAACTATACGATCTCTCTCGGCCCGCAAGCGCCATACCGGCTCCTAAATATTCAAGTTAATCCAGGGAAGTTGGACGATGTATTTGATGTTGAGGGTCCAGCGCAGGATCATCTTGATCGGCAGGGCCATCATCGTCAGAAACAGGAAGGCCGTGATCCCGTAGCGGACCGGCCCCAATTCCTGGAGAATCTTGGACTTCTTCACCTTCAATTTCCAATAAATCGGAATGATCGCGTAGTAGGCGCCCACCAGGCCCATCCCGAAGATCGCGGCGACCACCGGATTGCGCAGGATGTCCAGGCCCGTCAGGTCGGCGATCAAAATATTGAGGTCGATATTGGTGAGGGCGACGACCTTGTGCGAATCCCACTCCTGCCAGGGGGCGAAGAAGTTCCAACCCGGGCCGCGCAGGAAGACACCGACGATGATCAAGGCCACCCAGAGGATCAGGAAGCCGAAGCAGAAATTAGCGACGGCGAACTTGCGCTCTTTCCAGGTATAGTAACCGTTACCCTTCGGGTTGATGTCGATGTAGGGGATCACCATCAGACCGACGATGATCAATGAAGGCAGAACGACGCCGGCCATCCAAGGATCGAAATAAACCAGGATCTCCTGCAGGCCCAAAAAGTACCAGGGGGCCTTGGAGGGGTTGGGCGTCTTGGTCGGATCCGCGGGCTCTTCGAGAGGGGCGTCCAGCACCAGCGACCAGATCAACAAGCCCATGAAGGCCAGGAGACCGCAAATGAACTCGACCCTCACCAGATGGGGCCAGGTATGGACTTTGTCGGTTTTCGGGTCGATGACTTCGGGGATCTCCGAAGCGTCCTTGATATCAGCCATGGTGGAATCCTTTAAGCCGGCCTTACATCGGTCCGGAAATGCCCCCGTCCTTACGCACGCGCCAGAAATGCACGATCATGAGCAGCGCCGCGACGATCGGGATGAAGATGCAATGCAAGACGTAAAAGCGCAGCAGGGTCGGCGCGCCGACCACGGTGCCGGCGGTCAGCAGGCTGCGCGCGTCGTAGCGCGGCGTCGCCACGCCGGTCAGGGCCGCGACCTGCTCGGCCATCGGTCCCTCGGCGCCGAGCAGCGGCGTCGCGCGGGCCATGTTGGTGCCGACGGTGACCGCCCAGATGGAGAGCTGGTCCCAGGGCAGCAGGTAGCCGGTGAAGGAGAGCAGCAGGGTCAGGGTCAGCAGGAGCACGCCGACCACCCAGTTAAACTCGCGGGGCGGCTTGTACGAGCCCGTCATGAAGACGCGGAACATGTGCAGCATGACCATGATGACCATGGCGTGGGCGGCCCAGCGGTGCATGTTGCGGGTGACCATCCCGAAGGGGATGTCGAATTGAAGGTATTTCATGTCGTTGTAGGCGTACTCGGCGACGGGCCGGTAGTAGAACATCAACAGGACGCCGGTGACGACGGTGACTAGGAAGAAGAAGAAGGTCAATCCGCCCGCGCACCAAGTATAGCGCAGGGTCAGGCCGTGGCGGCGCAGCTTGGACGGATGAAGGTGCAGGAAGACATTGCTGGCGACCATCAGGATGCGGTTGCGGGGGGTGTCGGCGTAGCCGTGCCGGAAGACCGACTTCCACACCGAGCTCTTGACGATGGTCTCTTGGATATCTTGAATTTTGTCTTTCATAAGGAGTCACCTAAAATTCAGGCCGGCGGACCTCGGCCGCAAGAAGCTTAAGAGAGTTTCAGGAAGGCATCGGGGGCGTCCCACTCGCCTTTTTCGAAACGGTACGTCTTGGATTTGTCGACGAGGATGATGCCGTCGGGATCCAAGGAAATCTTCACGCGCTCCAGGGGGCGCGGCGCGGGGCCCTCGAAGTTGACGCCGTTCATCTTGAAGCCGGAGCCGTGGCAAGGGCACTTGAATTTCTTCTCGGTAGCGAGCCAGCGCGGGGTGCAGCCCAGGTGGGTGCAGATGGCCAAGAGGGCGTAGATGCCCTCCTCGTTGCGCACCATCCACAGGCGATTGCTCTCTTTGTATTTTTCGGAGACCTCTCCGATCAGGTATTCTTCGGGACGGCCGACCTTGACGACGGGAGAGGGTTCAAAAAGGACTCGGGGATAAAGGAAGCGGAGGAAGGAAAGCAGCAGGGCCGTCATGAAGGCACCGAAGGCGGCCCACCCGGCGAAGCCGAGGAAATTTCTTATTGTCCAGAGATTGTCTTTGCCCTTTTTCGGGGCGACCCTTTCGCTTCCCGGTATCGTCGCTTCTCCAGCCATTGAGACCTTCCCAAAGAGTTCTGCTGCGTCGCACAGCCTTTCACGTCCGGGGACACCGCCCCAAACAATTCAATATAATCAACCAATTACGCTTGATTCACCCTAGCTCTTAACAGGCGCGCGCATCATACTCAAGGGCCTCCGACTGTCAAGAGAAAAGCCCTGTAAAAACCGGGCGATGATACGGTGCGGCGGGCGGGCGGTCTAAAATCGAAGGATTCGTGGAAAAGGCGGGAAAACTAGGGCTCGACGCCCAGGCAACGGAGGGCCTCGAGGTACTTGGCGCGGTCCTTCTCCTCGGCCTTGAGGTAGGCGACTTGCAGTTTGCCGATCAGCTCCTGGACGCGTTCCAGGGAGCGTTCGGCCTTCGTTTCGTGGGCCTGGGCGTTATAAAGGGACAGACCCGCGTAGACGGGAGCGGAGAGGACGTATTTCCGGTTCTCGTCGACGATACCGGCGATGCGTCCCAGGTCTTCGGTACTGTGGCCGCGGAAGGTCTTCTGCCCGTCGAAGATGGCCAAGGCCACCATCACCTTGCGCGAAGTCAGGATCTTCTCAACCGCGCCGGGCTCGCCCGGCTTGGCGGGCAGTAGGTGTTCGAGCAAGGCCTCGCCGTTGCCCACTTGCAGCGTTCCGTCGTCGTTGAAAAACTTGCGGGCCCATTCGTTCTCCGGCTGGCGAACGGCGAGAAGATAGCGGGCACCTTGCTGGATTTGGTAGTTCTGGATCCGCAGGAGGCTCGCCTCCCTCTCCTCCCCGCCCATGCCGGCGAAGGCCTCCTCGGGCAATTCCCCTTTCGCCTCGCCCATCTTCTTCATCAACTCCTGTTCCTTGGCGCTCAGCTCGATCGGCTTCGTCAAGGCCGAGAAGTCGAGGCGAAGATAGGAAGTCGCGTCGTTCACCGGGAAGGACACGGGGAGGGCCATCAGCTTGGGGATCAACTCTTTCATGCCCTCGGTGATCTGCCGGGAATTGGCCAGGTCCTCGCCCAAGATCCGCTTGCGGATATCCTTGTTATCGACCTGGCCGACCGCCCACTCCATAGCGTCGGGCGCCAGCCAGCGGGCGCCGGCGCGAATGCCCGAAATCGGCACCTCGTACCAAGGCTGGGAGCCGAAGTTGTAGACGTTGCGGTCGTAGACCTCGTCGGTGACGCGCCGGTTGACCCAGGCCTCGTAATCGCCGTCCACGGTCAGTCGCCGCATGCCGTAATTGAAGATGGCGACCGCGAGCAGGCCGTTGCCGGCCCGGGTGAAGAGCGTGCCCGCCCGGCTCAAGATCGGCGAGGCGGCGATCCGGGAGGATCCGAGCGCCAGACGAGCCAGGTCGGGGCCGAAGAAGGCGACGAAGGAGCCCCACTTCCGGACGGGGTGGTCGGGCTTCAGCCAGATCCCGACGCTGCGGTCGAACAGAGTCGCCGAGAGGTAGCCGGGACCCATGGTCCGAAGCAAGTTGAAGGGAACTCGGGCCGTGCCGGAAAGCATCTGCCAACCTGCCAGTTTCCAGCTAAAGCCTTCCGCGGCGGTCCGCCAGCCCCACTTCTCCAGGATGCCCTCGCCGAGGGCCTTGCCGAGCGAATTGCCCGTCTTCAGGCCGACGCTGACCACCTCCTGCCCCGCCAGCCGGCTGCCCAGCAGAATACCGCCGTTCACGCGGTGCTTCAGGACCTCCGCGAGGGATTTCATCCCCTCCGCGCCGGTGGTGCGGACCAGGGCGCGCTCCGTGACGGCCCGGTTCATCACCACCTCCCAGGCCCCGCCGGCGGTGATGTTGAGGGAGTGGACGAAATAGAGGGTCATCCCGAATTTGAGCTCTTCGACCTCGACCCGGCTCAGGCCCAACTCGGCCCCGACCTTCTCGGCCAGGTACCTGGAGAGCATCTCGGCAGGAAATATCGTCGCCATCGAGGTCGCCAAGGGCACCCCCTGGAAGGCGAGCCGCGACGAGAGGGTATCCTGAAGCAGCATGGCGTTCTTCGGATTCTTGAGGAAGGCCTGTCCCTCGGGGCTGTCGGCCAGCTTTTTCAAATCCTCGAAATTGAGCCCGCGGAAGGCCTCCTGTCCCCGCTTGCGGATCTCGTCGGCCTTGAGTCCGGCGACTAGGAAGGGCACCCGTTCGGGGGCGACGCCGTGCTGCTTCGCCAGGGAAAAGATCTCCTCGGGGATGAACACCGAGCGCGGATCGATGAACTTTCGCGCCTCCGCGAGGACCTCCTGGGGAGGCATCTCGCCGGTCTGCTGGATGTAGCGCTTGACGAAGCGGGCCTTGTTCTCGCGCAGCAGATCCTTCGCCTCGCCGTCGCCCAGGGCCTTCTCCCCCGCTTGCAACGCCGTCCACAGCGCGGGACCGACGCCGCGGTAGTCGAGGCTCAGGCCCTCCCGTTTCAAAAGCTGGGCCGCCGCCAGCGCGTCGCGAACCCGCGCCAGGGCACCCGCCTCTTTCAATTGCGCCTCGATCTCGGCGCCAAGTTTTTCTTGGACCTCAGCCGCTTTGACTTGCGCCTTGACCAGGCGGAGGATCTGACGCTCGAAGCTCTTCGGCTTCATCGGGTCGGTGAGCCGAGCCAACTCCCCGCCGTGCTCGGAGACTAACTTCTTCAGCTCGGCGCTCATGGGTTTTCCGGCGGGAGGCTCGCCGGGCTTGGCGTAGTCCTTGAAGTATTCCGCCACCTCCAGGCTGCGGGAACCGGAGATGTGCTTGTCGTACTCGTGCCCGGCCGGTTTGTGGCCGACGCTAGGCTTGGCGTCGATGAAAATCGGCTCGCCGCCCTTTTCCTTGGACTTCTTGGAAATGTCGTTGGCGTCTTTCCAGGCCTGGTCGAGCTGGGCCCCGCTCTGCAGGTCGACGCTGACGAAACCCGCGCTCAGCCGGGTCTGCGCCTTGGCGAGGATCGGCTCGCGCAGCAGCTCCGGAACCGCCTCTTGAATCTCTTTCGGGAAAGTCAGGGCCGGCAGGGTCCTGCCCTTGTTCGAGACGTGGAAGGTCTCGCCTGAGAAGACCTTGTTGGTCACCTCGCCGTTCTCGAAATAGCGCCAGCGTGCCTTTCGGCCCACCACGACGTCGGAGGCTTCCTTGGCCGCGCGCTCGCTCTCTGGAACTTCGGGACCCACGCCCTCTTTGATCGGCTCGTAATCGACCACCCAGCCGGTGAAGTCCGCCGTGACGTCCGCCTCCTGCATGCGGATGCCCTTCTCGGCGATGACGTGCTTGCCGACCTTGCCGTTTTGAAAGACCAGGCGCTGCCACTTCGGGGTTCGCACCTTGTCGGCGCCGACCTTCTCGATGTCGTCGATGAACATGTGGCCGTAATGTTTCTGGATGATCTTTTCGAATTCCTTGAAGGTGTCTTTCAAGTCCTCCTTGGTGACCGGCGTCCCGTCGGCCTTCTTGTCCCCGACGATGAAGCCCAGTTCGTCGCCATCCCGCATCGCCAGAACCACCTCGCTGCCGACAGGAAAAGCGGTGCCGTGGCCGGGGAGGATCCGAATCCCCGACACCGAGTCAGGATTCTGCCCGCTCAGCTTGAAATACTGGCCGGTCTTTGGGTCGACGGCGATATGGTTGGATTCGTCGAGCAAGGCGGCCTGGTTGGCGGGATGCATCTGCACCAAGCCTTTCCGGACCATCACCTTGTTGAATTCGTAGATCAGCTCGTGGACGTAACGGTCCTCGTTGCCGCCGTACCAGGACCTGACGAAGCTGTAGAACTGGCCCAGCTCGACGAACATCAGGTGCGCCCCGCCCGTCTCGCGGATCACGGTGTCGACGCGTTCGGCCGCGAAGGAGCGCTCGATCAGCCGCGGCATGCGCAGGTCGTGCGAGACGTCGTAGGCGACGGAATAATATTGCTCCGCGACGCCCTCGAGGACGCTGGGCGCGGCCTTGTCGGCGAGCAGGACGTCCTTGAGCAGGTCCGGCTTGCCCAAGGGGTCTTCCGCGAAGCGTTCGGCATTGTTCAAATAAGTTCGAATGGGCTTCAGGCCCTCCAGCAGGCCGCGAATATTGTGGACGAGACGGACCGGGGCCCGTTTGGCGGCGCCCTCCTCGCCCGGCTCGAGGTAGCGACCCTCGGGAATGCCGTTCAAGTCCGAGATCGCGATCTGCCCGTAGTGCAGGCGCTCGGCCTTACTCAAGTCCTTTTGCGCCTCCTCTTCCTTCAACCTGAGGGTCATCTCCTGGCTTCGGGCGTTGGCCAGGCGGAAGGCGTGATCGACCTTTTTCAACAGCTCGTTGACGCTCTCCATTTCGTAGACACCGCCGGAACCGATCCGGACGTCCTCGGGCCGAAACTGGACCTCGGCGTAGCCGGCGGTCAGCCCCACGTGGTACTTGTCCACGAAGCGCTTCCAGGTCTCGTTTCCGGAGGCCTCGGCCGCCTTGGCGATGCGGCCGTGGATGTCCGCCTCCAGCTTGAGCAAGGCCTCTTGCGTCAGCAGCTTGCCTTCGGGGTTGACGACGCGAAAATTGGTGCGGGTCCCCTTGGAGACCACCGAGCCCTGGAAGTGATGCTTCAAGGCCTCATAGGTCTGCTCGAGCACGATCTCGCCCAAGTCCCGGTTGACTGCGTTGGGGCCGGTGACGTTCAGGTCGAGAACGGCGACGCCGAAGCTCAGCCCCTCGGGGACGGAGCTTTGGAAGCGCCGCGCGTCGGTGCGACGCAAAAATTCGTAGGCGGGGTCCACCTCGGCGGCGGGAAAGCCTCGGGAGACCGTCTCGTTGGCGCGGTAGAGTTGGAAGACGATGTCCAAGGCCGCCTCCCGCGAAACCGCCTTGTCCTTGCCGTCCTGCAGGGCCCAGCGTTCCAGCGCCTGGACGGGGACGCCCAGCCCGTCGAGGATCTGGCGCATCTCCTGCACGATCTTTTTGACCTTTCGCTTCTCGGCCTCGATCCCGCGCGCTTCGGACTCGCTGCGCGCATCGGCGGGCTTGATCGCCCAGGCCGTGAGCTTCTCCAGCGAGCCGTGCAGCTCCTTCTGCCTGCGCTTCAGGTCGGCGAACTGGCCCTCCGCGTTGCGCAGGTTGAGGGAGAGCTCGTGGATCAGGCGGTAGCGGGCGGCCTCGGAGTCGTAGGTGAGGGCATGGAAGTTCCCCTGGACCGGGAGACGGGGAAAGACATCCGTCTTGATGAGATAAGGGGAGGAAGGGTCCCGGTTGCTGCGGAAAAAGGCCGAGAGGTAAAACGGCGGGGTGCGGGGCAGCGTCAGGGCCTGGCGCAGCATCTCCCCGTGCTGGCGCTCCGCCCAAAAGAGCGGCCGCTGCAAGTCGGGGGCGGAGAGGTCCCCGGGCCCTTGAAAAAGGGTCGGAACCGTCACGCAAAGTTCTGGCAGGGTCTCCAAGGAAAGACTGGGTTTCCCGGATACACCCTTACCCTGAGGTGCCCCTGGTGGTGTCATGTGTGCCCCACGGACGCCCGGCGCGAACCCTCGCCGCTTGTCCGCATCTATATGTTTTAATTAGGTTTTACCGTTCTTGGCAGGACCCCAAACACGTCTTCCATATCCCTGAACGGAAAACCCCTATCTCCCCTCGATATTTATCGTCCCGAAGCCGCCAAGGTTGTGAATTTTCCCTTTAGAAATCAGGAAATTGCCTGTGGATAAGTCGGGAGGATCCGCAGACGGCTGCCGCCGCCCTGATAGGCGGCGTGGCTGAACTGGCCCCGGAAAAAGGTCTCCTGGCGCTTGGCGTAGGCCTGGGTACGCGCGACGATCTCCGCCCGGGCCTCCTCCAAGGCCTTCCCCCCTAGGACGACCTCGGCCAACTCGGCGTAGCCGATGGGGCGGATCTCCAAGCGCCGCGGGTCGATCCCGCGCGCGAGCAGCGCCCTCACCTCTTCCAACCAGCCCGAGGCCAGCATCTCGTCGACCCGCTCGGCGATGCGCCGCCGCAATAGCTCGCGCTCGCCGCGGAGCCAATAGGTTTCGGTCGGGAAACGCAAGACCGGCGGGCGCCGGCGGGTGAGCAGCTCCGCGGGCGGACGGCCGCTGAGCTCGGCGATCTCCAGGTAGCGTACCAGGCGGTTCGGGTCGCGGGGGCTGATCCGAGCCGCGCTTTCGGGGTCGATCGCGCGCAGCCTTTGGTGGAGCGCCTCGGGGCCGAGGCGGGCGGCCTCCGCTTGGAGGCGCCGCCGGATTTCGGGGTCGCGCGGAGGGAGCCGGTCGAGCCCCTCGAGCAGGGCCTTCAGGTAGAGCCC